>NZ_JAKRNG010000048.1:0-7824 GCF_022347125.1 Helcobacillus sp. ACRRO | reverse complement strand
GAGAGAAGCCGGTGGTGTTGACGACGTTCACCGTGCTGGAGGACATCGCGGAGAATGTTGCGGGCGACCACCTCGTGGTCGAGTCGATCACGAAGCCTGGCGCGGAGATCCACGGGTACGAGCCGACGCCGGGAGACATCCGGAAGGCCTCGGATGCCGACCTGATCCTGGACAACGGCTTGAACCTGGAGGTGTGGTTCGGCCAGTTCGTCGAGGAAGTCGATGTGCCTCATGTCGTGGTCTCGGAGGGGATCGATCCCATCGACATCGCGGGGGACGCCTACGCGGGCAAGCCCAACCCGCACGCCTGGATGAGCCCGAAGAACGTGCAGGTCTACGTCGACAACATGGTCGCGGCGTTCAGCGATCTCGACCCGGAACACGCTGAGGACTACGAGAGGAACGGGGAGACCTACAAGCAGCAGCTCCAGCAGGTCCAAGATGACCTGACGGGCGAGCTCGAAAGTCTTCCGACCAGCCAGAGAGCGCTGGTGACCTGCGAGGGCGCATTCTCCTACCTCGCCCGAGATGCCGGGCTGACCGAGAAGTACATCTGGCCCGTCAACGCCGAGCAGCAGGCGACCCCGCAGCAGATCACCTCCGCGATCGAGTTCGTCGACGAGAACGAGGTCCCCGCCGTGTTCTGCGAGTCGACGGTCTCCGACGACCCCATGCAGCAGGTTGTGGGTGCTACGAATGCACGCTTCGGAGGAACGCTGTTCGTGGACTCGCTCTCCGAGGAAGGCGGCCCGGTGCCCACGTACCTGGATCTGATCCGCCACGATGCGGACACCATCACTGCGGGACTCACCGGAGAGGACTCATGACGACAGCGGCGATCGATGTCAAAGGTGTCACCGTCCGCTACGGCGATGTACTCGCCCTCGACGACGTATCTGTTGCGGTGCGGGCGGGTGCGGTGACGGGGCTGATCGGAATGAACGGCTCCGGGAAGTCCACCTTGTTCAAGGCGATCACCGGCATGGTCCGGCCTGACGCAGGCAGCGTCCTGCTGAATGGCGCGCAGCCGGCGCCGGCCAGGCGGCGAGGACTCGTCGGCTACGTCCCCCAGAGCGAGGACGTCGACTGGGCTTTCCCCGTCTCCGTCCGAGACGTCGTGATGATGGGAAGGTACGGCCACCAGGGCTCCACGCGCCGAGTTCGGCCCGCTGACCGCATCGCTGTGGACGAAGCCTTGGAGAGGGTGGAGCTCACGGAGTACGCCGATCGACAGATCGGCCAGCTCTCCGGCGGGCAGAAGAAGCGCGCCTTCGTCGCCCGCGGGATCGCCCAGGACGCACGGATCATGCTGCTGGATGAGCCCTTCGCCGGCGTGGACAAGCGCAGCGAAGCCACCATCGTCGATCTTCTCCGCGCACTCGCTGACGACGGCCGTACCGTCCTGGTCTCCACCCACGACCTCCATGCTCTGCCGCAGCTCGCCGACGACGCCGTGCTGCTGCTGCGAACCATCCTCTTCCACGGCCCGGTGAAAGAGGCCCTCACACCCGAGAGGCTCGCTCTCGCCTTCGGCCTGGACGTTCTGCAGCAGGAGGGTGCCGCATGACCCCGCTCGACTGGCTCCTCGAGCCGCTCTCCTACGACTTCATGACCCGTGCGCTCGTCACGACCGTGATCGCTGCCGTGGTGTGCGCACTGCTGTCGTGCTGGCTGGTGCTCATCGGCTGGTCGCTCATGGGGGACGCCGTCTCTCACGCCGTCCTCCCCGGAGTCGTCATTGCCTACATCCTCGGTGTCCCGTTCGCCATCGGCGCGGTCGTCTTCGGGTTCCTGGCGGTCGGCATGATCGGGCTCGTCCGCGGGACGAGCCGCGTGAAGGAGGACGCCGCCATCGGCATCGTCTTCACCACTCTCTTCGCCCTCGGGCTGGTTCTGATCTCGGTCACACCCAGCCAGACCGACCTCAACCACATCATCTTCGGCAACATCCTCGGCGTCTCCCGCGCAGACCTCGTCCAGATCGCGATCCTGGCTACCGTGGCTCTTGTCACCCTGGTGTTCAAACGCCGCGACCTCACGCTCTACGCCTTCGACCCGACACACGCCCACGCGATCGGCCTGTCTCCCCGATTCCTCGGCGCGCTGCTGCTGGGTCTTCTGGCGCTGACCGCAGTTGCCGCTCTCCAGGTCGTGGGAGTGGTGCTCGTCGTCGCGATGCTCATCATTCCCGGAGCGACGGCCTATCTGCTCACCGACCGCTTCGGGCGGATGCTCGTGATCGCGCCGGTCCTCTCGTCACTCTGTTCCGTGGTCGGGATCTACATCAGCTACTGGGTCGACGCCTCACCCGGCGGCCTCGTCGTCCTCACCCAGGGATGCGCCTTCGCACTCGTCTACCTCATCAGTCCCAAGCACGGCCTGCTCAGCAAGAAGGTCGGAGCTCGCCGGTATCGACGCGATACGGCTCGCCGGCGTGAGGATCAGGTAGGCCCCGCAGAGACGTAGAGGGCATCTGTCGCAGAGCGTCCCAGCAACGTTGGCGAACCCACTTCTCCAGAACGAACTTCCAGCGCATCGGAGAACGGCGCTCCCGCCGCGACCACAAGCGTGACCCCGACTCCGATGCCCTGGGACTCGAAGAACTGCAACATCGCCGGGTCCGTGTCCGAGATCCGCTCGACCACAAACCTGCCCTCCGCTCCGACGTCGGTGAGACGCCGCGCATCAGGCACGGTCACTGTTCCGTCCGCTGCAGGGATTGGATCACCGTGCGGGTCACGCCGGGGGCGACCCAGAACGTCATCGATCCTCTCCACCATCAAGTCCGAGACGGCGTGCTCGAGCTGCTCGGCCTCCTCGTGGACCTCGTCCCACCGATACCCGAGGGTCTCCACCAGAAACGTCTCGATCAAGCGATGCCGCCGCACCATCACCAGCGCGTACGAACGACCGACCTCCGTCAACTCGACCGAGCCATACCTCGCGTGAGACAGAAGACCCTGCTCAGTCAGCTTCCGCACCGCATCCGAAGCGGACGACAGGGCAACACCGGTCCGCTGCGCGATGAGCTTCAACGTCACTGGCTCGTCACTCCACTCGGACAACCCCCAGATCGCCTTCAGATAGTTCTGGGCACTCGCAGACAGCTCATCGACGGACATGGCACGACGATAGCCTCGAATCTTCAACTTAGCTATATAGAACTCGAGGCTTCGGCGCGCCACGGACTCACGTAGTAGGCATCGACCGTGAGGTGCGTCCCGGGCCCGCGCCTCATCCGGCACTGACGCAGAACCCTGAGAACAATGCTCAGCCGAATGAATCTCTCCCCCGGCAACGGAGATGGGCTGCTGCGCTCCTACGTCGCCACGAGCGATGACCGGGCAGCTCAGTGGGAGCCGACCTACAGCATCGCGCCGCGCACGAAGGCTCCCGTGGTGCGCGAGTTCGTCGACGAGGACGGAGCGTCACACCGCACCCTCGAGCTCGCCCGTTGGGGGTTGCACCCGGCGTGGGCGAAGGACAAGGGACCTCGGCCGATCAACGCGCGCCTGGAGACCGTGAGCAGCAACGGGATGTTCCGCGGCGCGTTCTCGAGCGCCCGGGCCGTGATCCCAATGACCGGCTACTTCGAGTGGGTCGAGGCTGCCGACGGCGGGAAGGATCCGTTCTTCATCCATCACCCTGACGGGGAGCTGCTGCACGCCGCTGGTCTCACGGCCGCCAGGAAGGACGAGAGCGACGCGTGGGACGTGTCCTTCACGGTGATCACGCGCGAGGCGCGGGATGCCGGCGGCGAGGTCCACGACCGGATGCCGACCTTCCTGACCGAGGACGCGATCGAGGAGTGGCTCTCCCCCGGGAAGCTCGAGGCCGACCAGAAGGCGCCGCTGCTCGCGCAGCTCGAGGACGTCTCGTCCACGATCGCGGGGCAGCTCGTCACCCGCCCCCTAGATCGGCAGGTCAACAGCGTCCGCGGCCTGGACCGCTCCGATCCTTCCCTGATCGCACCGATCTGACCTCGAGCACAACTGATCGAACGGAGCAGAAGCCATGGCCACACCCGAAGGGTTCTCCGGTCCGCATAGGGTGCTGACCGGCGAGGATGCGAAGGCGATGGGGCAGGAGATCGCCCGCGCGGCCGGCCGACCGGAGGCCCAGAGCGCCGGCCTCCGACCCGGCCGCATACAGCCGAGCGACGGACCCTCCGCCAGCCCTCGCCGCGGCGAGCTCAACGGCTCTTGATCGTGCAGTAGGCCTGCACGGCGATATCGACGCCGGTATCCGCCGCCCGCCGGCGTCTCGTTCCCCATAGGGTGTCAGCGTGAACACTCCTGCTCGACCGCCACGCTTCATCTATGTCGATGACTCTGGCGCCGAGCACACGGGCTTCGCCACCTATAGCTGGGTCACCGTTGCATTCGACCACTGGCGCCAGGCCCTCAGTGACGTCCTCTCCTGGCGTGCCCACCTCACCAGTACCTACGGCATCCCCAAGAACTACGAGCTGCACGCAACACAGTTCGCAAATGGACGTGGAAACCCGTCCTTGGACGACACCTGGAACCGCCGGAAGGCGAATCGCTCAGCCGTGCTCGACGAGACCTTCGATCGCTTCGCCACCTGGGACTGGATGGCTGTCGGGACGATCTACTCCAACTCCACGAGCCACCGCGAGAGCTTCAAGAAGAAGCGCCACCGGGTCTACAGCCACCTCATCCACCATCTCGACGAGCAGCTCCGCAACGCCGACGAGTGGGGAACTCTAGTCATGGATGGCGACGGCTCCGACACTAGCTACATATCCGCGCACCGCGAGCTCCCCCTCGAGACGCGCTCCTTGCTCGAGGACCCCTCGTTCCAGAGTTCAAGCCGCAGCCAATGGGTTCAGATTGCAGATCTCGTTGCTTACGCCGCCTATCAGGACGTTGCCCGAATCCCCGAGAAGCAGTTCGCCTGGCCGTGGTACCCCAAGCTCGCATCGCTCAGCGCCACCACCATCAGCGTCTGACCCAAAAAGAAGCAGGACCCGTTGACCAACGTACGTTGGGCGGGTCCGCAGGTCCGAGTATACCCACGCTTCGACGGCCCGTCCACCCCGCAGGAGACCACCCGGTGCCCTCGACGCCAGGTTGAAGCAGAGCCGCCGCGCGCGACAGATTGATGCTGTGCGGTCACACGACCCCCGGGAACCCGCGGTAGAGGGATGTGGGTGTCGTCGAGGCACCACGTCCACCGTGACCCGAACGGAGATCCGATGTGCCAGTCCCAAGCCGAAGGGGGACGACGCTGCTACGCGCATCAACGCCAGCGCGTCGACAAGCTCGAGCAGCGGCTCGCCGAGACCTCACCCGACACCGCCGAGCACGAGGAGATCACCTCGCGCCTGGAGACCGCCCGGGCCGATCTGATCCAGACCCGCACCGGGCTCCAGGAGCACATCACCGAGCGGACCGCCGCAGGCGGCTCCTACGACGCCGAGCAGCTCACCGCGAACATCAACCGCTACGTCGCTGACTCCCCCACCGGGAAGCCGCTCACGCTGCCCGGAGGATCGTTCCGCGTCGTGCGCGCACACACCTCGCATGGGCACACCGTTCTTGAGGTCACCGGTCCGACATCCGCACGGTCCTACAGCAGTGGGCTCGCGGAGCGGTACACCCAGGACGCCGCGGGGAAGCAGGTCACCAGGGCCACCCCCACTGAGCTCCAACGCGACTTCCACACGATGCTCGTGCTAGCGGACGGCCGCGCCGGCGCGGCCGTCCGCCACAGTGGCGAGATCTCGGCGGTGTACTCCGACGGCAGCAGCCGCGGCGCGACGCGTGCCCTGCTGCCCATCGCAGCAGAGCGCGGTGGGACACACCTCGAGTGCTTCGACACGTTCCTGCCGAAGATCTACGCCCGAAGCGGCTTCGTCAAGGTCGCCTCGATCCCCTTCAACCGAGAATTCGCGCCCGACGGCTGGGACTATTCGGCCATGAGCAGGGTCGCCCCACCTCGCGGAGAACCCGATATCACCTTCATGGTGACGCAGGACCAATACGAGAAACTCGGCCGCCCCGAACCGAGATCGTTCCAGGACTACGATGAAGCCGACGAGTACACCAGAACAGGACACACGTCATGAGCGCTGCTGACCAGATGACCACCTACCCCGACTTCGTGACCGACGCCGACCGGCACGCCTGGGATGAGCTCACCCCTGACCGGAAGCAGCAGTACCTCGATGCCGTGGACTACGTCCGCGCCGAGTACCCCGATGAGGAACTGTCCGTGGCCCTCATCGGCACGGTCCTCTCCTTCGGCGGCTGACCCCGCCTCTCGACTGTCCGGGCCCCGCGGTTCCCCCTGACCGCGGGGCCCGGCGCTGTCTACTTCGCTCCGTCGCGCACTGCCGCCGCACGCAGCACCTCGAACGCCTCGTCGAGCGTGCTCGCCCCCGCCATCTCCAGCAGCTCGGCGGCGCCGGCAGGGCCCTCGTCCGAGGCTCTCTGGATCCGCGCCCCTGGTGGCACGGGAAGCTCCCCACGCTCGGCCCGCTCCGCAAGGGCCGCCAGCCGTTCGTCATCCTCGTGCTCGTCCATCGCATGCCTCCTCGATGCTGGTGGTCCTTGAACGCTACTCGTACGGATCGGGAATTCGCCAAGCATTTGCACAGTCCCCGTCACGCAGAACCCCTCATCATGCGTTCGCCGTTCTGTACGCTGAACGCAATATCTACCCAGGAGGACACGCAGCATGGCCCGCAAGACTCGCATCGTCCTGACCGACGACCTCGACGGCTCCGCAGCCACCTCGACGATCGGCTTCGCCCTCGACGGCGTCACCTACGAGATCGATCTCAACGACGAGAACGCGCAGAAGCTCCGCGACGAGTTCGCGGCATGGGTGGAGCATGCACGGCGCGTCGGGGGCCGCGCCCGACGAGGCACCTCCCGCGGGCGCAGCGACGAGACGAGGCGGATCCGCGAGTGGGCGCAGGCCAACGGGTACGCGATCGGCGACCGCGGCCGCGTCTCCGCAGAGATCCGTGAGGCCTACACCGCCGCCAGCTGAGCCCGTCCCTCACGCGCTGATCGGAGTCGGCCGTCCCCGCGGATCAGGAAGAGTGTCCCCAGCGGTCACATGAGCCCGCCCTAGCCGCGGTAACAGGGTGACCATCCACCGGACGAAGGACACGACGATGCCCAGCCCCAGCAGCCTCGAGGAGGGGTAGCACCGATGTACCTCCTCACGCCCCAGCTCTGGCCGGCCCTCGCCCTCTTCCTCCTGCTCGCGCTGCCGATGGTCGTCACCGATGCACGCGAGTCCCGGCTGCCTCTGCCGCTGAATCTCGGCCTGCTCGGCACCGGCGCCGTCGCACTCCCGATCACCGCGGTCTGGGTTGGCTTCGACCATCTGATCTGGGCGGCCGTCACCTGCGCGATCGCCACCGTCTTGATGCTGGTCCTGTTCGTCATCTCGCGCGGCGGCCTCGGCTTCGGCGACGTCATCCTCGTCGCCGCCCTCGCCCTCTACAGCGGCTTCGTCTCCCCGCTGATGATGCTCGCTGGCATCTGGCTGGGCTGCATCGGCACTCTGGGATGGATCCTCGTTCGGCGTCGACGAGGCATCCGCGGACACATCCCCTTCGGTCCCGGCCTGATCCTGGGAACCCTGCTCGTCCTCGTGGTTCCTGTGGCCACTGCCTGACCTACGAACCTACGAGGTTACGAACCTACGAGGGTCGCGAACGTCGTCCCCGTTACCTTGTGAGCACCCCGATGGACGGGGTCTGGTCGCTCGGCCGGGTATGGCTTTGTTGCCCTGCCATTGATGGTCCGGGGGGTGTTGCCGCCCGGTCGAGAGACACGCGTTGAC
>NZ_JAKRNG010000047.1:0-8025 GCF_022347125.1 Helcobacillus sp. ACRRO | reverse complement strand
CGAGGAGACCTCCGTGACGAACGTGCTCGGCGCCGTCACCAGCGGCGAAGCCGACGCCGGCCTGGTGTACCGCACCGACGCCAAGAACGCCGGAGACACGGTGAAGACCTTCCCGATCCTCGCCGCCACCGCCGCCCTCGCCCTCACCGCCTGCGGATCCGCCGGCGGGTCCAGCGCCGACGGCTCCGGTGCGTCCGACGGCGCCCAGCCCGTCACCGTGTTCGCCGCCGCATCCCTGACCGCCCCGTTCGAGGAGTTCGCCGACTCCACCGCCGTGCAGGAGTCCTTCTCGTTCGACGGCTCCTCCGGGCTCGTGGAGCAGATCAAGCAGGGCGCCCCCGCGGACGTCCTCGTCACCGCGGACGAGCGCACCATGCGCGCCGCCGAGAAGGCCGGCCTCCTCGACGGGGAGCCGCAGCAGATCGCCACGAACGAGCTCGTGCTCGTCACCCCCGCGGACAACCCCGCCGGCATCACCGGCTTCGATGACTCCCTGAACGGCACCCGCCTCGTGGTGTGCGAGAAGTCCGTGCCGTGCGGAGCCACCTCCCTGAAGGTCGCGGACACCGCCGGCCTCGACCTCAGGCCCGTGTCCGAGGAGACCTCCGTGACGAACGTGCTCGGCGCCGTCACCAGCGGCGAAGCCGACGCCGGCCTGGTGTACCGCACCGACGCCAAGAACGCCGGAGACACGGTGAAGACCTTCCCGATCCCCGCCGCGAGCGAGCACCCCACCACCTATTGGGTCGCGGTGACGGCGGAGGCGAAGAACCCGTCGGCCGCCCGTGCGTTCATCTCGGACCTCACCGGTGAGAAGGGGCAGAACCTCCTGCGCTCCTACGGGTTCGGCGTCCAGTGACCCGGCCGCCGGCGTGGGCGTGGGCGCCGTTCGCCCTCGCCCTCGGCATCCTCGTGATCCCGCTGGCGGGTCTGCTCGCCACCGTGTCGTGGTCGCAGATCCCGGAACTGCTCGCCCGGCCCACCGCCCGTGACGCCCTCGGACTCAGCATCCGCACCTGCCTGGCCTCCACCGTCGTGGTGATGCTGCTGGGCATCCCCGCCGCGCACATCCTCGCCCGTTCGCGCGCCTGGTGGACGCCCTGGGTGCGCACCCTGGTGACCGTGCCGATGGTGCTGCCGCCCGTGGTGGCCGGTATGGCGCTGCTGGTGACCCTGGGCCGGCGCGGCCTCATCGGCGAGAAGCTCGACGCCTTCGGACTGCAGATCGGCTTCACCACCATCGCCGTTGTGATCGCGCAGGTGTTCGTCTCCCTGCCGTTCCTGATCGTGGCGCTGGAAGGGGCGATCCGCGCCTCGGACCGCCGGCTCGAGCGGGCCGCCGCCCTGCTCGGCGCCGGCCCCACCCGCACATTCCTCCAGGTCACGCTGCCGACCGTGCTGCCCGCCATCGCCTCCGGCACCGCCCTCGCATTCGCGCGGTCGCTCGGCGAATTCGGTGCCACCATCACCTTCGCGGGCTCCCTGCAGGGCGTGACGCGGACCGTGCCGCTGGAGATCTACCTGCTGCGCGAATCCGACTCCGAACTCGCCATGGCGCTCGCCGCGATCCTCCTCGGCGTCGCCGCGGTCGTGGTCGGCATCTCCATGCGGCTGCAGGTGAGGAGCAGCCATGACTGACTCCGTCGGCGCCGTGGATCCCGCCCGCCCCGACAACGCCGACGGCGCCGCGGCCCCCGTCGGCCCCGCCGTCCACGTCCGCGCCCGCGTCCCCGACCGCGCCGTGGACCTCGACCTCACCTGGCCGCTCGGCACCACCCTCGCGCTGATCGGCCCGAACGGAGCCGGCAAGACCACCACGATCGATGTCCTCGCCGGAACCCTCACCGGCCACGGCTCTACTGTCACCCTCGGCGACCGCGACCTCACCGACCTGCCGGCCCACCGCCGGCGCCTCGGCTGCCTCGAACAGCGCGCCCTGCTCTTCCCCCACATGAGCGTGCTGGCGAACGTGGAGTTCGGCATGCGGGCCCACGGCGTGCGCCGGCCGCGCGCCCGGGCCCGCGAGGAGCTGGAGGCCGTCGGCTGCGGTCACCTCGCCGGCCGCCGGCCGCACCAGGTCTCCGGCGGCCAGGCGCAGCGCATCGCCCTGGCCCGAGCGCTGGCCACTGACCCCGACCTCGTCCTGCTCGACGAGCCCCTCTCCGCGCTCGACGCCGCCCTCGCCCCGGCGATGCGCCGCCTGCTGCGGGCCCGCCTCGCCGGCACCACAGCGCTGCTCGTCACCCACGATGTGCTGGACGTGCTCGCGCTCGCGGACCGCGTGGCCGTCATCGAAGGCGGCCGTCTGGTCGCGGAGGGGCCGACGGATGCCGTACTGGCGTCGGCGCAGACGCCGTTCGTGGAGGACTTCGTCGGCACCGATCGGGCAGACGACGCGGAGGATTCCGTGACGCTCAGCCGCTCCCGCTTCGAGGAGCTCCTGCGGGCAGCGGGGGAGCGCGGCGAGGGCCAGCAGGGGAGCGCGTCGTCGAGGGGCAGCGGCGAGCGCGGCGCGGGGGAGGGCGGCACGGGGTAGCGGCGGTCCAGCCTCATGCGCCACACTGGTACCTGCAACCGGGAGTACCGGATACCTGTGAGCGCCGAGGAGGACGCCGACAATGACGAACTACACCGAACAGGTCACCGCCTTCGACTACGAGGTCCGCGACCACGCGACGCTCGGCCCCGTCGGCGTGATCACCGCCCGCGCCGGCGGCCCCAAACCCGCCACGCTCGGCCGGCAGTCGGTGGACAACCTCGTCGAAGCCGTCGCCCAGGCCGTCGCCGCCGCCGGAAACGGCGACATCCGCGCCATCGCCATCACCGGCGAGGACCGCATCTTCCTCGCCGGCGCTGACCTCGCCATGTTCGCCGCCGGCACCGCCCCCGAGGTCATCCGCGATATGACGCGGAAGATGCACGGGCTGCAGGTGCTCCTGCGCACCGTGGACGTCCCCGTCCTCGCCCACATCAACGGCGCCGCTCTCGGCGGCGGCCTCGAAACCGCCCTGATGGCCTCGATCCGCACAGCCGGCCCCCAGGTGAAGGGCATCGGACTGCCCGAAACCAGCCTCGGCATCCTCCCCGGCTGGGGCGGCACCACCCTTCTGCCCGCCCTCATCGACCCCGAGGACGCCCTCACGATCATCGTGGACGAGCCCGCGAAGGACCGCACGATGGACGCGCAGACCGCCCTGGAGCGCGGCGTGGTCCACGCCCTCGTCGATGACCTCGACGCCGCTCTCGACTACGTCGCCGAGAACCCTGGTGTGTCCGGCGCCGTCGGCCCGGACAGCCGCAGCAGCGCCGCAGACTCCGCCGACGGCGCCGACCGCGCCGCAGATGCCGGCGACAGCGCCGCCGCGGCCGGTGCCGCCGCCGACCGCGCCGAACCACTCCCCACCGCCGACTCGGACCGCGCGAAGGCCCTGGTGGAGGCGCTGAAGAAGCGGGAGAGGCTCGCCCGCGTCCGCGACGCGCAGGGCGCCCCCGCCACCCTGCGCGTGCTCACCCTCGTCACCCAGCTGCTCGACTCCACCCTCGAGGACGCCCTCGCCCGCGAAGCCGACGCGATCGTGGAGCTCGCGCAGACCCCCGCAGCCGAAGGCGCCCTCCATGCCGCTGAACTGCTCCGCCGCGGCAAGCCGTCCCGCACCCCGATCGAGGGCGCGAAGGACATCACGAAGGTGGGCGTGGCCGGCGCAGGCCTGATGGCCTCCCAGATCGCCGCGCAGCTCGCCCGCGGCCTGCGCGTCCCCGTCATCATGCGTGATCTCGACGACGCCATCGCCGCGAAGGGCCTCGCGAACGCCCAGCGCATCCTCACCGACGCCGGCGATGCGGACGCCGCCGAGCTCCTCTCCGCCACCACGGATCTCGAGGACCTGCGCGGCGCCGACCTCGTCCTCGAAGCCGTCCCCGAAGTCATGGGCATCAAGCAGTCCGTCTTCGCGGAACTCGAGGACGTCCTGGAGGCCGATGCCCTGCTCGTCACCAACACCTCGAGCCTCTCCGTCACCGAGATGTCCTCGAAGCTCGACCACCCCGAGCGCGTGGTGGGCCTGCACTTCTTCAACCCCGTTGCGAAGATGCCGCTCGTGGAGGTCATCCACACCGACGCCACCGACGAGACCACCCTCGCCACCGGCCGCGAAGTGGTCCGACGGATGCGGAAGTTCGCCGTGGACTCCGCCGACGCCCCCGGATTCATCGTCAACCGCCTCCTGTTCCGCATGCTCGGCACGGTGCTGTCCGCGATCGACGCCGGTGCCTCCGCCCAGAAGGTCGATGAGTCCCTCGACGCCCTCGGCCTGCCGATGCGTCCCCTCACCCTGCTGGACATGGTGGGCCTCGCCGTGGCCGACCACGTTGGCCAGGTGATGGTGGACAAGGAGGGCCCCGAACGGTTCCACGCCTCGCGCGGCCTGCACGCCATGGCGGAGGCGGGGGAGCGGTTCACGGAGGAGGGCCACCGCCCGCCCGCACCCGTGCGCGCCGAGGTGGACGAGGTCTTCGCCCGCGCCAATGACAGCGAGCCGGACCAGCCGCGGCCGAAGACCGGTGACCGGCTCCTCGAGGAGGTCGAGAAGGGCCTCGCGGACGAGATCACCCGCATGGTCGACGAGGGCGTGGTGCAGCGGCTCGAGGACATCGACCTCGCGCTCATCCTCGGCGCTGGCTTCCCGCGGCACCGCGGCGGCATCAGCACCTTCCTGCGGCAGCGCGGCCTCCTCTGACGCGGCTGGGTCGGTGTGCCCACCCACTCGCGTCACCGCGCGCATCGGTGGGCGCATAGCGGCGCACCAGCTCCATAGACGGAACGGTGTGCCGCTATGCGCCAATGCTCGCGGTCGCCGGCACCCGTCGGCCGGGAGGTACGAGCGCCGGCCGCGGGGCGCTGCGGGGCGCGGCGGCCGGGCGGCGTGGTGCGCGGTGGCCGGGCGGCGTGGGCCGACGGGGCCCCGGGGGTTACTCGTAGCTGAAGACGTCGAACGCTGCGCGCAGATCGGCGAGGGTGGGCAGGCCAGCCGGTGCTGCCGGCGCCGCCGAGCCCGCGGGTGCTGCCGGCGCCGACGGGCCCTGTGCGGCGTCGGCGAGGAGCATCTGCAGCAGCAGGCGCGCCTTGTGGGCGCTCAGAGCCCCCGCCATGACGGCACCGGCATCCATCAGATCGACCTCGCTGCCGGGGTAGGCGTAGTGGTAGGTGGAGGTGCCGCCCTCTGGGATGCGCGTGGACACCACCACGGGCACGCCGGCGCTGATCAGCGACCGGATCGGGTCCATGTGGCCGGCGGGGACGTGCCCCATCCCGGCGGCGTTGATGACGACCCCGGCCACCGGCCGCGCGGGCCCCGCCAGCGGTTGCGCCGCCCCTGCCATCGGCTGCGCGGACCCTGCCCCGGGGCCGTCGTCGGCGCCCGTGGGACCGGCGCCGACGCTCGCCGCGATCAGGTCGAGCATCGTCGTGTCGTCACCGAGGCCCGTTCCGATGATCGGCACACTCGGCAGCGCCTCCGGCAGATCCCGCGCCGCCGTGCCGGCGAGCAGGCGCAGCGGGGCATCCGTCGGCCGGTACACCAGCCGCACATCGTCCGCATGCACCACGCCGATGGGCCCGGAGGGGACCGAGTCGAAGGCGGTGACGCTGCGGGAACTGGTCTTGGTGACGCGGTCGCCGAGGTGCAGGTGGGAGTCGAACACTGTGAGGACGCCGAGGCCGCGTGCGGAGGCCGCGGTGGCGGTCAGGACCGCGTCACGGAGGTTGGCGGGCCCGTCGGCACCGGCGGCGTTCGCCGGCCGCATCGCACCGGTGATCACCAGGGGCTCCTCGCGCGTCCACAGGCGGGACAGGAGGAACGCGGTCTCCTCGAGGGTGTCGGTTCCGTGGGTGAGGACGACCCCGTCGGCCCCCGCCTCGACGGCCTCATCGGCGGCGATGAGGGCGGCGCGCACGTGCTCGAACCGCAGCGACGGCGAGCCCACGTTCGCGACCTGCACGCGGGTGACCTCCACGCCCGGCACCGGGGAGTCGGCGGCGGGGGAGCCGGCGGGGCCGACGGGTGCCGGCGAGCCGGGGGCGGCGTGCTCCCCGGGCGCAGCCTGCTCCATGGCGATCGTGCCGCCGAGGGCGATGATCGTGACGCGGCGCTGCGCTGTCATGCGCGCTTCTCCTTCCGTGTCAGCTGCACGACGACTTCGGCGTGCGGCGTGTGGGGGAACATGTCGACGACCCTACCGCGCACCAGACGCAGCGACGGCATCGCGGCGAGATCGCGGGCGAGGCTCGCCGGGCTGCAGGACGAATAGATGACGTGGGGGATCGGCGCGGACTCCAGGTAGGCGGTGAGGTCGGGGCCGAGCCCGCGGCGCGGCGGGTTCACCACCGCGAGGTCGGGGAGGGCCGACGGGTCCTGCTCGCGCGCCCACGCCGTCGCGTCCGCGACATGGAAGCCGGTGCTGTCGGTGAGGCCGAGGGCCTCGGCGGTGGCGCGGGCGGAGTCGATCGCGTCGGCGGAGATCTCCACGCCGGTGACGACGGCGCCGCGCTGCGCCAGATGGAGGGCGAACCCGCCGACGCCGCAGTACAGGTCCCACGCCCGCAGGCCCGCACCGCCACCGGCCGAGGCAGGTGCCCCGTCGACCGCGGCAGGCGCGCCGGCAGAAGCTGCGATGTCCGCCGCCCAGTCGCCGACCTGGCGGTACAGCTGCGCGGCAACGTCCGTGTTCGTCTGCGTGAACGACTGCGGCAGCACCCGCAGCGGCACATCCCCCACCGGCATCGTGATGGCGCGCTGCTCGGTCAGGGGGATCTCCTCGTCGCCTTCGAGACGGGCCACATGCTCCGGGTGGATGTTCGCGCTGACCACCACGGCGCGCGGATCGAGCTTGTCGAGGTGCTCGCGCAGCCGGCCGAGAGCGGAATCGCTGCGCAGGACGAAGCGGACGAGCGCCTGATCCTCCGCGGCGGTGACGAGAACGAACTTCACCTCGCCGCGCCGGCGCGCCACCGAATAGGGCGGGATCTGGGCGCGGCGGATCACCTCGCGGGCGGAGGCGAGGACGTCGTGGATGATCGGCAGGTACAGCGGGCAGTCCGCGAGGTCCACGGGAGCGGCTGCGCCGGCGGGCGCGGGAGCGGCGGAGACCGAGGGGGCGGGGGAGTGGCCGACGGGCTCCTCAGCCCCCGGCAGGGTCAGGATCGGATCCGCGGCGGTGCCGGCGACCACCATCTTCGCCTTCGTCCGGAAACCGGCCGGCGCCGAGGCGATCGGCGGCAGCCAGCACCCGTCGGTCCCCGCGCCGAACGGCTCCAGCAGGCCCCTGACCTGGGAGTCCCTGTCCTGCAGCTGCGCGGGGTACGGCTGGGGGAGGAGGGTGCAGGAGCGGCATTCACCGCGGTCGAAGTGGGCGCAGAGCGTCATGGCGGATCAGCGGCGGCGCGGCGCCGGGCCGGGGAGGGGGCGGGCTGGCGCGACGCCCGAGTCACTGCACAACATCGAGCGCGGCACTGTCGTCGCACACGGACGTCACCGAGTAGCGGTGCTCGCCGATCTCGAACTGGTCGCCGATGTTCGCCGGCTCCATCTTCTGCGGCCCGTCGCCGAGGTCGATCGTGAACTGCGCGGCCTTCACATGCTCGCCGTCCACCGCCTCCTCGAACGCGAACTTCACCGTGTCCTCGCCGTCCTTCATCGCGGGCTCGGGCTCCTTGCCCTGCGCGATCGTGACGGCGCCTTCGCCGGTGCAGGCGTCGGTCAGGCCCTCGGAGGCTCGGGCGGAGGAATCGATCCGGGGCACCCCGCTGCCGGCCGTGTTCTCGGCCCCGCCGGCGTCCGAGGCGGCGCCGTCCTTCAGCTCGGGCGACTGGGACTCCTTCATCCGCACCTCAGCACCCGGGTTGCCGCCGCCGTTGGCGTCCGACGAGCAGGCCGCACCGGTCACGAGCACACCCGCGGCGAGAGCAGCGGCCGCCACGGCGCGCAGAGGGCGGGGGCGGCAACCCGGGTGCTGAGGTGCGGATGAAGG
>NZ_JAKRNG010000046.1:0-8272 GCF_022347125.1 Helcobacillus sp. ACRRO | reverse complement strand
CAGGGGAGGTGGGCGGCTTCATGAAGTAGCCGGGGGCTTCGGGGGTGCGGCCCTTCTGCTCCGCGCGGGCGGCGTAGCTGATGTGCATCGCGTACACGGCGCCGGGCTTCGTCCCGAGGAGGGACCAGGCGGCTTCGGCCGGATGCGGGGCGGACTGCTCGGCGGATGTGGGGCTCGTCACTGAGGTCATGCGGGCATCGTATATGATCCCCGCTCAGCTGTCAGCTGTGTCACTACCCGGGATTCCACCGGCTCGGGCGGGCGCGTCAGAGCGCGGCGATGTCCTTCGGCTCCTCAGCGCCCGGCTCGTTGTCCGCCACCACGATCCGGATCGGTTCCACCTTCGCCCAGATCGCCATCAGCGCGCCGAACACGACCAGGCCCACACCGATCCACAGGTTCGCGTTGAACCCGTCGGTCTTCTCGGCGTCGGCGGCGGAGAACGCGAACAGGCCGAGGGCCGCCAGGATGACGCCGTACAGCGCCATCAGCGCGCCGATGAACATGCGGATGTCGAACGCGCCGGTGGTCTCCACATGGGAGTCGGCGGGCAGCTGCGGGGTCTCGCCCGTCGGCGTGATGCTGGTGCTCATAACTGCTGCTCCTTCGATCAGGCGAAGACGATGTTCAGGCCGATCACCAGGACCAGGCCCAGGATCGCCATCGGGATGGGGCGGCGGAAGATCGGCAGATCGGCCTCGTCCGGATCCACCAGGTCGGCCTTCGGGGTCTCGGAGTACACCAGACCCTTCAGCTCATGCGCCGGCTTCGGCTGCGTCACCATCGTGACGATCACCGACACCACGATGTCCACCACGAACGCCGTCGCCGCGGACAGGAACGCCAGCCCCTGACCCGGCAGCTCGAACAGGCCGAAGAACGTGGAGGACGACCACAGGACCACCGCGGCGAGCGTGCCCGCCACCAGGCCCGTCCAGCCGGCGGTCGGAGTCATCCGCTTCCAGAACATACCGAGGATGAACGTGGCGAACAGCGGCGCGTTGAAGAACCCGAACAGGGTCTGCAGGTAGTCCATCAGGTTGGAGAAGTGGCCGGCGATCAGCGCGGTGAAGATGGCGATGATGCACGCGGTGATCGTCGCGATGCGGCCCACCGTCAGGTAGTACTCGTCATCGCGGTCCTTCTTCACGTAGGTCTGCCAGATGTCGTACGAGAACACGGTGTTGAAGGCGGACACGTTCGCCGCCATGCCGGCCATGAACGCCGCCAGCAGGCCCGCGATCGCCAGACCCAGCAGTCCGTTCGGCAGCACGTCCCGCATCAGCAGCAGGAGTGCGTCGTTGTACGTGACGCCCGTGCTGGCGGCGCCCGCGGAATCGCCCGCGCTCTCGAACTGCTTGAACGCGGTGAGCTCGTTGACCAGGACCGCGGCGATCATTCCGGGCACGATCACGATGAACGGGATGAACATCTTCGGGAACGCGCCGATGATCGGGGTCATGCGCGCAGCGGTGATCGACTTCGAGGCCATCGCGCGCTGCACCTCCACGAAGTTCGTGGTCCAGTAGCCGAACGACAGCACGAAGCCCAGACCGAACACGATGCCGATCACACTCAGCACCGGCGACTCGAAGCCGGACAGCTGCTGGCCCGGCCACGTGTGCAGCTGCTCCGCACCGAGCATGCCGTCACCGGACACCTTCTCCTTCAGCCCGGACCAGCCGCCCACACGGTGCAGACCGATCAGGGTCAGCGGCAGCAGCGCCGCCACGATCACGAAGAACTGCAGCACCTCGTTGTAGATCGCGGCCGTCAGCCCGCCGAGGGTGATGTAGGACAGCACGATCGCAGCGGCGACGATCAGCGCCACCCACATCGGCCAGCCCAGCAGACGGTTCACGATCGAACCGAGGAGGAACAGGTTCACGCCCGCGATCAGCAGCTGGGCCAGCGCGAACGACAGCGCGTTCACCAGGTGCGCGGCATTGCCGAAGCGCATCCGCATGAACTCCGGCACGGAGCGGACCTTCGAGCCGTAGTAGAACGGCATCATCACCACGCCGAGGAACAGCATGGCGGGGATCGCACCGACCCAGAAGTAGTGCATGGTCGGGAAGCCGTATTGGGCGCCCGTGGCGGACATGCCCATGATCTCCACGGCGCCGAGGTTCGCCGAGATGAACGCGAGGCCGGTGACCCAGGCCGGCAGAGACCGGCCCGAGAGGAAGAATTCGATCGAGTTCGAGACGCCGCGCTTGGCGTAGACGCCCACACCGATCACGAACACGAAGTAGATCGCGATGATGAGGTAGTCGACGATGGTCGCGTCGAGTCTGATGGTGTCCATGGGGCACAGATTCCAGTCAGGTGGGGGAAGGGGTGCTTGCCAACCTACCGCCCCGCGCCGCGCGACGGGAAGTCGGGCTGGGCCCATCGCCCCGGGCCCGCTCGCCGCCCATTCGGCTGGCGACCGATCACAAACCCTGGTGGAACCAGGGCTGTAGGCCAGTCCGGCTGCGAAAAAGGGCGGTTCAGCGGCTGAATCTGTTCGCGCACCCCTGCCGATCAAGGCGTGGAGGACGTGAGTGAGCACAATCCGACCAGAATCCGACCCCGGCGGGCGGTTCGCTGCCGAATCGGCCGATCTGCTCCAACTTGTGCACACGCCTCGCCACCGGCACTCCCGCCGTGCCGCCCGGGGAACGGGGCCGAGCCGTCCCCGCCGGCCGAGCCCCTGCCGGTCGCCGGGGCCGCGCTACGGTTGACCCATGCACACCTCTGACTCCGCATCCCGCCCCGCCCCGTTCCCGTTCGGGAACCAGAACCCGTCGGCCTCCCTCATGCCGGAGCACCGGATCGAGGACATCACGATCGATGTTCCGCTGGTGAACGATGACCCGTCGCGCGGCACGATCGAGGTGTTCGCGCGCGTCATCACCGCACCCGGCGGCGAGGACCGGCCGTTCCTGATGTACCTGCAGGGCGGTCCCGGCAGCGAAGCGCCGCGGCCCGCGCCCGGGCAGCCGGCCTGGGTGGCGCGCCTGCTGGAGGAGTACCGGGTCGTGATGCTGGACCAGCGCGGCACCGGCCGGTCCACCCCGGTGGGTCTTGACCTGCCGTTCCCGCCCGCACCGGAGCGCACGTTCCGCGAAGCGATCGAGCACAGCGCGGACGAGGTCGCGGAGTACCTCACCCACCTGCGGGCCGATGAGATCGTCAACGACGCCGAAGCGATCCGCCGCCACCTCGGCGCTGAGCAGATCTCCACGCTCGGCCAGTCGTTCGGCGGCTTCACCACCCTCGCCTACCTCAGCGCGCACCCCGAATCGCTGCGCGAAGTCCTCATCACCGGCGGGCTCGCCGCGGTCGGCCGCCACAGTGACGAGGTGTATGCGCAGACATGGCGGATCATGCGGGAGAAGTCCGAGGCGTTCTACCGCCGCTTCCCCCACGCCCGCGACCGCATCCGCGAGCTGATGGGCCTGGCGGACAGGGGCGAGATCCGACTGCCGAACGGCGACGCCGTCACCCCGGCGCGGCTGCGCACCCTCGGCCACCGCCTCGGCTCCGACGACGGCTTCGTGGCGCTCCACAACCTCCTCGAACTGGACCACCGCGCGCCCGCCTTCCAGCACGACCTCGCCGCCCTGCTGCCGTTCACCGGCCGCAACCCCCTGTACGCGGTCATCCACGAGAGCTGCCAGGCCGACGGGATCGTCACTGACTGGAGCGCGGAGCGCACCATGCCGCAGGACTTCCACGAGGATCCGACCCTGCTGGGCGGCGAGCATGTGCACCGCTCCCTGTTCGATGAGGATTCGGAGCTGGCGCCGTGGAAGCCGGTCGCCGAGATCCTCGCCGGCCACCAGTGGGGCCGCGTCTACGACGAGGACGCGCTGCGCAGCGCCGGGGTTCCGGGTGCCGCGGCCGTCTACTTCCACGACGCCTTCGTGCCGTCCGTGTTCTCTCTGGAGACGGTCGCGCTGATGCCGCAGGTCGCGCCGTTCGTGACCAGCGAGTACGAGCACTCCGGTCTGCGCTCCAGCGGCGACGCGGTGATCAGCCACCTGATCGACCTGGTGAAGGGCCGACGGGTCCGCTGATCCGCGGGACCCGTCGGCCGCCCGGCGGTCCGTGCTGCCGGGCCCGACGGGGCAGCCGTCTGCTCAGGCCTCCTCGGGGCCGATCTCCGCCTTCTCCCGCAGCTGGCGCTTGATCCGCGCCAGCATGCCGGCCATGCCGCGCAGGCGCAGCGCCGAGACGACCTCCGCGAGGCCCATCCGTTCGGTGACGTCGTTCGGAACGTCGAGGATCTCCCCGACGCTCAGGCCGTCGAGGCCCTCCGCGAGGATGCCGGCGAAGCCGCGCGTGGTCGGCGCCTCCGGCGGGGCGGAGAAGAACAGGCGCGCCTCGGCGTCACGGCCCGTGCCCTCCACCTCGGTGATGAGGAAGATCGGCGACTGGCACTCCGGCACCGGTTCCAGCAGCTCCGGGTGGTCGGCGTAGCGCTCGGGCAGCTCGGGTAGGTCGTCGGAGAACTCCAGCAGCAGCTGCAGGCGGTTGTCGCCGGACAGTTCGGTGAAGTCGTCGGCGATCTCCTGCAGGGCGGCGGGGACGGCGGACATCAGCGGCCCTCCCCGGCGGTGAGGCCGACGGGTGCCTCGCCCGGCTCCTCGCCCTGGGCGACGGGCACGCGCACGGTGTTGCCCCACTCGGTCCAGGAGCCGTCGTAGTTGCGGACATTGTCGAAGCCGAGCAGGTAGGTGAGGACGAACCAGGTGTGGCTGGAGCGCTCACCGATGCGGCAGTACGCGATCACCGGCTCGCTGGAGTCGAACGACAGCTCGTCGACGTAGATCGCCTCCAGTTCCTTACGGGACTTGAACGTCTCGTCGTCGTTCGCGGCGCGCGCCCACGGCACGGACTTCGCGGTGGGGATGTGGCCGCCGCGCAGGGTGCCCTCCTGCGGGTAGTCCGGCATGTGGGTGCGTTCGCCCGTGTACTCCTGCGGGGAGCGGACGTCTACGAGCTGGCCGCCGAGGAAGCCGAGCACGTGGTCCTTGTAGGCGCGGATGGGGGCGTCCTGGCGCTCCACCACCGGGTAGTCGGTGCGCTCACGCTGCGGCTTCTCACGGGTCATCTCGCGGCCCTCGGCCTGCCACTTGGCGCGGCCGCCGTCGAGGAGGCGCACGTCCTCGTGGCCGAACAGTTCGAACACCCAGAGGGCGTAGGCGGCCCACCAGTTGGACTTGTCGCCGTACACCACGATGGTGTCGTCGCGGCTGATGCCCTTGGCGCTCATCAGTTCGGCGAACTCCTCGCCGCCCACGTAGTCGCGGGTGACGGGGTCGTTGAGGTCGAGGTGCCAGTCGACCTTCACTGCGCCGGCGATATGGCCGACGTCGTACAGCAGCACGTCCTCGTCGCTCTCCACCACAACGAGGCCGTCGGCTCCGAGGTTGTCGGCGAGCCAGTCCGTGGTGACGAGCTTCTCGGGGTGGGCGTAGTCCTGGAGCTTCGGTGCCGGATCGGCGGGGATGGTCATGAAGAAACGGTCCTCCAAACGCGGGGTCGGTTGTGCTCCGATTGTCTCACCCGTCGGCGGCGCCAGCGCCCAGCTCGCCGCCGCGATGAACCTGGTGCTGGACGCACAGGACCGCGCCCTGCTCGAGGTTCTGCTGCCGCAGACCTGAGCGCGAGCGCGGTCCGGATGGTGGGGCGGTCCCGGCGGGGCCGCCCCCTCAGCTGATGGGGGTCAGCCCTGGTCGGAGCCGGCCGACGGGTGCTCCCACGGCTGCTGCGGCGCCGCCTGGTAGCCCTCGGGCTGAGAGGGCTGCTGGCGCTTCGGCTGGGCGCGGCGCAGGCGGGTCGCGGAGGAGTCGGCGTCGTCGTCGGCCTTCTGCGCGGCCTGCGACTGCAGCATGGCGTTGCGGATCTCGTCGCCCATGGCGCTGACGGAGCCGGGGTTGGACGGCAGGTACAGCACGTTGGAGCGGCCGTTGCGGGCCACGTCCTGCATGGTGTCGAAGTACTGGGTCATCAGCAGCAGCTGCTCAGCGGACTGTTCGATGCCCACGCGCTTGAGCATCTCGTACTGCTCGGCGATGCCCAGCGCGATGGCCTTGCGCTGTGCGGCCACACCCTCACCCTGGAGGCGCTTGGACTCGGCCTCGGCCTCAGCCTGGGTGACGCGCTTGATCTTGTCGGCCTCGGCGAGGGACTGCGCTGCCACGCGGTCGCGCTGAGCGGCGTTGATGGAGTTCATCGAGTCGCGCACGCGCGGATCCGGGGAGATGTCCGTGACGAGGGTGTTGACGATGTTGAAGCCGAAGTCGGCCATCTGCGAGGACAGGGTGTTCTCCACGCCGCGGGCGATGTCGTCCTTCGATTCGAACGCGGCGTCCAGCTCCAGGGTGGAGAGGGCGGAGCGGACGGTGTCGAACACGTAGGAGCGGATCTGCGCCTCCGGGTTGGACAGCCGGTAGTAGGCGTCCACCACGGACTCCTCGCGGATCACGTACTGAACGGCGACCGGGACGGTCACGAACACGTTGTCCTTGGTCTTGGACTCGATGTTCACTTCGAGCTGCTGGATGCGCAGGGAGATCGGCGGGGTGAGGGTGTCGCGGAACGGCACCTTCATGTTGAGGCCCGGCTTCGCAACGCGGCGGAAGCGGCCGAAGCTCTCCACGATCACGTTCTCCTGCGTGCGGACGGTGAAGAAGATCGACGAGCGGAGCCCGCCGAACAGCGCGAAGACGATCGCGATGAGGATGACGATCGGGATCAGGATCGCGATGAGCACCTCCATGGTGTCCCCTTTCTACTGGTCGGTGATGAGAGTGTCGATGCGGCGCGCGATCCGCGCCGGTGCGGTGGGCGGTCCGAAGCGGTCCACTACGTGGCCGTCGCGGTCGATGAGGAACTTCGTGAAGTTCCAGGCGATCCGTCCGCCTGCGATGCCGGGCTTCGACGCCTTCAGCCACTGGTACAGCGGGTGCGCACCGGGTCCGTTGACCTCGATCTTCGAGAACATCGGGAAGTCCACGGAGAAGTTCGTGGAGCAGAACTCGGCGATCTCCTCATCGGAGCCGGGCTCCTGGTGGCCGAACTGGTCGCAGGGGAAGCCGAGGACGCTGAAGCCGCGGTCCGAGTACTCGTCCTGCAGCTGCTGCAGGCCCGCGTACTGCTTGGTGAAGCCGCATTCGCTGGCGGTGTTGACGATGAGGAGGACCTGACCGGCGAAGTCGGCGAGGCTGCGCTCCTGCCCGTCGATGCTGAGCGCGCTGAAGTCACGGATCGAGCGTGGGGTCTCAGTCATCGGGCCCTTCTCCGCTGGTGGCGTGCATCAACGGCGTCAGTCTATCGACGACCGCGGCGGATCCGAAGCGAGGAAGGCGGAGACTTCTTCCCGTGCGGGCACGGACGCCGGACCGAGCCGCGTCACCTTGAGCGCCGCCCCGGCGTTGGCGCGCTCCGCCGCAGCCGCCCAGTCGCTGCCCAGTGCCCGTTCGGCGAGCAGGATGCCGGTGTGGGTGTCGCCGGCGCCGTTGGTGTCCACCGGGGTCTGCGGGAACCCCGCCACGTCGACAGTCGCACCGCCGGCGAGGACGGTGCAGCCCTTCTCGCCGTCGCGGACGATCACCACGTCACCGGCGATCAGATCGCGGATCGCGTGCAGGTCATCGGCGGCGCCCACGAGGCCCTCCGCTTCGTCGGCGTTCGAGGTCCAGACCGTGGTCAGGCGCAGCATCCGTCGGCGCAGCTCCTCATCGAAGTCGGCGAACGGGGCGCCGGGGTCCAGCACGATCTCCACCCCGCTCGGCAGCGACTCGAGGAACTCCAGGAGGGGCTCGCGGGTGGGGGCGAACAGGCTGTAGCCGCTGACGCACAGCAGGTCGCCCGGCTCCGGGGCGAGGGCGGCGAGGGAGGCAGCGGTGATGCGGCGCTCCGCCCCGTAGGTGGTGACGAAGGTGCGCTCCCCGGACGGCTCCACGAACACGAAGCACGGGCCGGTGTCCTCATCGGGAACGGGGTCGGCGGACAGGCGGATCCCGTCGGCCGCGAGGGCGGCGCGGATGATGTCGCCGTTGGGGCCGGTGCCGTGGGCGCCACCGTGAACAGCGGTCGCGCCGGTGCGGGCGGCGGCCACGAGGATGGTGACGGCGCCGCCGGCGGCGTACTGCGGCATGGCGGTGGCGTTGGCGTTCTGGCCGCGGCGCGGCAGGTGCGGCACGGGGATGGTGACGTCCACGAGCGCCTGCGCGGTGTGCAGGACACGGGCGGGGCGCTCGGTCGGCTGGGGGCTGTC
>NZ_JAKRNG010000045.1:0-9843 GCF_022347125.1 Helcobacillus sp. ACRRO | reverse complement strand
CCCGATCCATTCCCGTCTGGCGGACTTCGGCATCGCCGTGCATGAGACGGACGTGCGCTTCACGCATGTCGGCATGATCAACGGGACGCCGGGCTTCATGGCGCCGGAGCTGTTCCAGATGGATGAGCCCACCCCGAAGCAGGACCTGTACGCCGCGGGCGTGGTGGCGCTGATGATGCTGAACGGCCGCTTCACGCTGAACGACGGCCCGATTCCGTCCGGTGAGCTGGCGCGCCTGCTGAAGGGCGTGTCGCCGCAGCTGGCCGGGGTGATCCGGTCCCTCGTGGAGGCGGATCCGGTGCGGCGCTGCCCATCGGCGCAGGCCGCGATCGGTGCCCTGCCGTATGTGGCCCCGCAGACCCCTCTCGTGTTCGCGGACGGCACCCCGATCCGGATCACGTCCCTGATGCCGCCGCTGCCGCCCGGGTTCGTCCGGGAGAAGGCGTTCGATGTGGATCAGAACAAGAGCGCGTCGATGGAGGCGCTGCGTGCCGGCGCCGCGAACGCGGCTGGGATGCCGGTGGCGCAGTGGCAGCCCACCCCGGCGACGCCGCGTCCGTGGGAGCGGCCGACGGGCCCGCGCACCAACGCCCCCCGCGGTGGGGCGCCTGCCGGGTCGGCGCCGTCAGGGTCGTCGGCGGCCTCGGCGGCTTCGGCGACCCCCGCTGCCTCCGGGTCCTCTGCGGCTTCTGCTGCTTCCGCGGGCTCCGCGCCGACGGGTCCGCGCGGCACCTCCGGGTCCGGCCCCTCGGGTGCGGGCACCGGTGGGTCCCATGCCATGTACGGGTACGGTGCGGGTGGTCAGTCGGCGGCGTCGCCGGCATGGTCGTATGTGTCAGGGCCATCCGCGCCGACGGGTCCGCGCAGTGCGCAGGGCTCCATCGGTGGTGCGGGGGCGCCGGGCGGTGTCGTGCCCGGGGCCGCTGGCGGTTCCCGCACGAACCTGATCGCAGGCGTACTCGGCTCCGTGGCGGGCCTGGTGGTGGGCGGCGGAATCCTCGGCGTCATCGCCGCGCTCATCCGCTGACCCTTCGCCCTCAGGCCGCGCCGTCGCCGAGGACCGCCACCACTGACCCGACGCTGCCGACCAGCAGCAGCCCGGGGATGAGGACGCAGCAGTCGAGGCAGTCCAGTCCGTCCCCGATGCGGCGCCACGTGCGCCGCCACCAGGAGGGGCGCTGCCCCTGACCATTCGTGAGACGCGCCCTCACTTCGCAGCCTCGGCCTTCTTCTCGCCGGCCTGCTGCTCGTTCTTCTTCCCGAGCGTGGTGATCGACTGGATCTTCGCGTCACGGCGCGGATCCATCAGCATGTCGATCGTGACCGTGCCCGTCGGCCCCGTCAGCTTCAGCTGTGCATTCGCGCGGGACACCACCGTCACGGTCGCCGGCAGCTCCTCGCCGCCCTCGATCGCGTCGATCACCGGCGTTGCCGCCTTCTGCAGGTCAGCGAGCTCCAGCCCGGCGAGCTGGAGTGCCTGCTCGCGGCGTCGGAAGCGCTCATCACGGGGAATGTCCGGGTCCATGTTCTCCGCGAAGAACTCATCGGCGATCGCGGACCCGTCGGCCCCCTCCATGTCCTCGAGGCTGAGGTAACGCAGGGTCGCTGCGAACGCGGTCGCGGTGACGGGCGCCAGTTCGCCGCGCGGCGCGGTGATCGCGGCGGGGGAGTGCTCGAGGATGGCGCGCAGAGCGTCCATGCAGGAGCGGATCGCGGGCCCGTACTTCGCGTTCGCGAGGGCGATCGCGGCGGTGCCGGTGGCGCGGTGCCAGATCATGTAGGACCCGAAGCCGGGGTAGCCGCCGGAGTGGGAGACGAGTTCACCGAGGTCGGCGAAGCGCTCCACCACGAGGCCGTACCCGTAGCCGCGGATGCGGTCGAACCCGGCGGAGTGCTTCTCGCCGTCGCGCACCGGCAGCGCGGGGGTCTCCCACAGGCGCTGCAGCTGCTGCATCTCCCGACGCGACGCCGCGCTCAGGAGTTCCGGATGCTCCGCCGGCTTCCCGCCCGGCAGCACCGCGAGGTTCGCCGACGACAGGAACTGCACCCACTTCGCGACGTCCTCCACCGTGGAGAACAGGCCCGCCATCGCGCCGTACACGCCGGGGGTGTCGAACTCGATGCGCTCGAAACGGGTCGCATCCGTGTGCTCATTGAGGCGGTGGCCCTGCATGATGCGGGCCTTCTGGTCCTCGGTCGCGGACTCGACCGACCAGATCGTGTCGGTCATGCCGAGGGGCTGGAGGAAGTGCTCGGTGATGTACGAGTCGTAGGACTGCCCGGAGACCTCGTCGATCACGCGGCCGAGCAGGGAGTAGCCGGTGTTGGAGTACTCGAAGCCGGTTCCCGGGGCGTGCACCCAGCCGAGCCCGTTCTTCAGCAGGTCCGCGAATTCGTCGCGGGTCATGGACTCCATGCGGTCGCCCCACGGGTTGTCGGTGACGAACCCGGCGGACATCGTCAGCAGCAGGCGCAGGGTGAGCTGAGGGGAGTCCTCCGTGGCCGGTTCGATGGCAGCGGCTTCCGGCACGTACTCGGAGACGGGGTCGTCGAGGCGGAGGCGGCCCTCGTCGCGCAGCTTCAGGATCGACGCTGCGGTGAACGACTTCGTCATCGAGCAGATGCGTGACAGGGAGCGGGAGTCGGGGGTGAAGGAATCGGCCGCGGCGGTGCCGTTCTCCAGGTGGGAGTTGCCGAAGCCGCCGGAGCCGACGAGCGTGCCCTCGTGGAGCAGGCCCCAGCCCATGCCGGGGGTTTCGTTCTTCTCGACCGTGGATTCGAAGATGGACGCGGCGGCGCTGAGCGCGGATTCATCGATAGCCATACCGCCAGGGTAGAGCAGGGGCATTCCGCCGTTCGGGGGTTTGGTCACGGTGTGGGCAAAACCCCAGGCAGACAATGGTCAAAGAGTCCTAATCCCCGGTCGAGCGGGGCGTCTGCGCTGGTAGCGTGGGGTGCGCTGGTCCGGCCGTCATCCCCCTCGACTGCCGGGCCGGCTTTTTCTGTGCCCGACGGGTGCGCCCTCCGCGCCGGTTGTCCCGGTGGCGTAGAAGCGGGCGAACACGCCCTGCACCTGGTCGCCGACCATCTCGGACAGCACCGACGCGTCCACCAGCGCCGGATTGAAGCGTTTCCGCTGGTCCTGGTCCTGAGCCTGAGCCTGAGCCTGGCCGGCGGGCTCCTCATCGGCCTGGGGATCGATGCTGGCGGCTTCGGTCGCTCGCTCGGCCCCATCCTCGGCGCCGGCCGCGGAATCGGAGCCGGAGGAGGGCGCAGGTTCCGCCCCGCCGCTGTCGCCGGGAACCGCGTCGCCATCGCCTCCGGGGCCGCGCAGGTCCTCCAGGTCGATGCCGCGCATCAGCAGCAAGTCTCCGGGCGCATCGTCCAGGTGCTCCATCAGCACGTATACCAGCGCATAAACGTGCGGGCACACGGACATCCCCGCGGGGCAGGCGCAGTCCCACGTGATGTCCGTGTGGGAGGAGGGCAGCAGCCCCAGGTCGTGGCGGAGCAGTTCGCTCTCCCGGTCCGCCCCGTACGTCCCGTCCAGCAGCGTCAGCACGAACGACGGATCCTGCGCGATCATCCGCTCCACCAGGTCGCGATCCCCACCGGTGAACACGTGCAGGTCCAGGCGGGGCTCCACGATCCCGAACTGCGGGTCGTCCATGGACGCCGTCACCGAACCGGGCCGCACATCCACCCACTGCACGGTGCCGGCGCGGGCGAGGCGCTTGCCGATCGCCTTGCCGCGCGAACCGAGCAGCATCTCCATCCGTCGGCCGAACTCGCGGGCCACCCAGCTGCGCCCGATCTGCCCGCGCTGGGACCGCATCTCAATCGCCATCGCTGAGCGCCCCCTTCCGCGACTCATCGGACCAGGAGACGGCGTTGCCCTCCGCGTCCCGCGTCACCGTGAAGAGGTCGGCGAGCCGGTCATCGTCGAGGTCCTGCAGCCAGCGCTCACCCGCGGCGACCGTGGCGTCGGCCAGGGCGGACTTCATGGCGAGGCGCTCCGCGATCGCCTCCTCAATGGTGCCGATGGCGACCATGCGGCGCACCGTCACGTTCCTCTTCTGCCCGATGCGGAACGCCCGGTCCGTGGCCTGGTTCTCCACGGCGGGGTTCCACCAGCGGTCCAGGTGGATGACATGGTTCGCGGCGGTGAGGGTGATGCCGGTGCCGCCGGCCCGCAGGGACAGCAGCATGACGCCCGCCTGCCCCGTGTCCTTCTGGAACTCAGCGACCATGTGGTCCCGCTCCGCCTTCGGCAGACCGCCGTGCAGGAACGGCACCTCGATGCCGAACCTGTCCTGCCAGTACTCGATCATCTGCGGCGCGTACTGCGTGAACTGGGTGAAGATCAGCGCCTTCTCGCCCACGCTGATGATCGACTCCAGCAGGTCGTCGATGCGGTCCATCTTCCCGGAGCGGTGCTGGCCGTCCTCCAGCATGGGGGAGCCGTCGCCGAGGTAATGGGCGGGATGGTTGCAGACCTGTTTGATCCGCATGACGGTGGAGGAGATCAGCGCTTTGCGCTGCGTCCGGTCCACCTGCGCGAGCTCCTTCGTCATCTCCTCACCGATCGCGGAGATGAGCCCGGCCTGTTCGGGGGTGAGGGTGATCCGCTCGTCCATCTCGGTCTTGTCCGGCAGGTCGCGGATGATGGAGCGGTCGGTCTTCAGACGGCGGAGGATGAACGCGCCGGTGACGCGGTTGAGCTGTTCGAGGGCGTCCTCATCGTGGTCGTCCTGGATGGGGCGAGCGTAGGTCTCCTTGAACCGGTCCTCACTGCCGAGGAGGCCGGGGTTGGCGAACTCCATGATGGAGTGCAGGTCCGTCAGGTCGTTCTCCACGGGGGTGCCGGTGAGGGCGAGGCGCCGCCCCTCGGGCAGTTGCCGGGAGGCGCGGGACACCTGGGTGTCGGCGTTCTTGATGTGCTGCGCTTCGTCGAGGATGACGCGGTGCAGACCGAGGCGCTGCAGGTCCGGCAGGTCGCGCGCCATCAGGGCGTAGGTGGTGAGGATGAGGTCGGCCTGCATCGCTTCGGTCGCGAAGTCGTCACCGGTGAGGCGCTGCGGCCCGTGGTGGACGTGGACCCGCAGGTGGGGCGCGAACGTCGCGGCTTCGCGCTGCCAGGACCCGATGACGCTCATGGGACACACCAGCAGGGTGGGGCCGACGGGGACCCGCTGCCCCCAGGTGCCGTCGACGTCAGCGGCGGCGAACGCGGCGTCGGCGTTCTCGCGCTCCCAGCAGAGGAGGGCGAGGACCTGCATGGTCTTGCCGAGGCCCATGTCGTCGGCGAGGATGCCGCCGAGCCCGGCGCCATCGAGCATCGCCATCCATTCAAGGCCGCGCTGCTGGTAGGGCCGCAGAGTCGCCTTCAGTGTGGTGGGCGCCGGGACGGTCGGGGGCGCGGCGCGGGTGGTGAAGAAGGCGGCGGCACCGCGGTCCTTCCCGCCGATGGTGAGGCGGAGGTCCTCGGGGTTGTGCTCGGTCAGCAGGTGCACCCACTGCCGGACCGACATGTCGCCGCGCGGCGGCACCACCAGGCTGCGCTGGTCCCCGTCGGCCCCGGTCGCGGTGCCGGGTGCTGACGCGGCAGCGCCCAATGCCGCGGCAGCGTCGCCGTCTCCCGGCGGCTGCGGGGCGCGCTTCGTCCCGCCGCGCATCACGGAGATCTGCGCGAAGCGGCGCTGCTCGGCGCTCTGCAGGTACGCGGTCTTCGAGAAGGCGTCGAGGAAGCGTTCGGCGGCGGCGAGGGTGGAGCGGTCCAGGCGGATCCATTCACCGCGCAGCTGCACGATGTCGGCCTGCGCGGTGAGGATGTCCTGCATCTCCTCGTCGGTGAGGTCGGTGTCGCCGATGGCGGTGGTGAAGCTGAAGGAACCGATCGCGCCGGTCATCGACTGGCCCTTCTGGGACTTCTCCGCGTTCGCATCGGCGCCCTCCCGCTTCTTCTCCTCCGGATCCTGCACGGTGGCGCGGACCGTCACGGCCTGCTTCGTCCAGGTGCGCGGCAGCATCACCACGATGGAGTGTTCGGCGAGGTCGGCGGCGTCGGCGGAGATGAAGCGGGACAGTTCATGCGTGTTGACGGTCCACTCCATGCCGCTGCGGCTCGTCTTCGCGCCGCGCAGGATCGGGGAGTGGGAGCGGATGGCGGCGGTGTGCTCCAGCGCTGCCACCATCGACAGGTCGCCCACGCTGACGAGGGCTCCGAGGGGGTGGACGGTGCCGCCGCTCTCCCTCAGGCACGCTTCGATCCGCCACGCGGACTGGTCGATGGCGCCGTCGTCGGCGGTGCCGTCGGGTTCGTGGACGCGGACCACGAGGTCGGGGGCGACATCGTGCAGGAGGACCCCGTCGGCCCCCGTGTCCGCGAACTGCCCGAGCAGGCGGGTGAGGCGGCGCCGCCCCGGCACATCCACCCGCAGTGCGGCGGCGTCGGGGCCGAGGGCGGCGATCAGCTGCGCGCCGACGGGATCCACCCCCTCCAGCTGGTCGCCGTCCGGGAGGTCGGTGTCCCGCAGGAGCGCGGCGAAGGCGTCCCGGGCGTGGGCGTCGGCGAGGGCGCTGAGCCATGGGTGGGGTGTGACGCCGGGGGCGGTGTCCCAGGCGGCGATGGTGGCGTCGGCCTGCACCTCGATCTGCGGCACCACCTGGCGGGCGGTGACGAGGCGGCGGGCATGGACGTCGAGCGCGAGGACGCTGAGGGCGTCGGCGGCGAGCGCGAGGTCATCGGCGACAGCGATGGCGGCGCCGGTGTCGGCGAGCTCCACGATCAGGTCGTCGAGCGCGGAAGCCACAGCGGCAGTGGAGTCGCTGGGAAGGCGGCCAGAAGCGCGCGCGCTCACCTCGATGAGGCCGCGCAGAACATCGGTGGCGCGGGCGAGCCGCACCCCGGTCAGCAGCATCAGCGGGGCGCCCTTCGCGCGACCGTCGGCGCGGCTGCGCTGCCGCATCGGCCGCAGCACCCACGGCAGCAGGGGCCTGAAGGCCGACGGGTGCCGCTCCACCAGCGGCCCGAGGTCATCGGTGAGGCGGGCGCGACCGTCGTCCCCGCGCACGTGCGCCCACAGGGACGCCCCCGCGACCGGGTCGAGGACGAGGTGCAGGACGTGCTGGGTCATGGCATGAGGCTAACGCTCTGCGGCGTCGGCGCATTCCGGAACCCGTCGGCCCACCGGGGCCTGTGGATGACTGGGCTTGTCAGAGTCCGCGGGCGATCTCGGCGGTGGCGCGGCGCCATGCCTCCCGGGTGGCGGGGGCCAGGCGCGCCCAGTCGAGGTTGGTGCCATCCACGAAGTGCTGCTCGAACGGCACCTCCATGACGGCGCGGGTGTGCGCACCGAAGTGGTGCACGAGGCGCTTGTGCAGCACGTGGTCGATCTTCTGCCGCGAGGACTGCGACAGGATCGTGACGGCGTTGTCCACCTGGTCGCCGTGGCCGGTGGCGCGCAGTTCGTCGATCATCCACGCGGCGGCGTTGAACGTGTCCTCGCGGACGGTGGAGACGATGACGAGCTGGTCGGCGGATTCGACGGCGGCCAGCCAGTTGGAGGCGCGGACGTTGTTGCCGGTGTCGATGACCTTGATGCGGTAGAAGCGGGACAGGGCGGCGTCGAGCTCGTTGAAGGCGCGGCCGTTGATGGAGGAGGACGAGCCCGCGTCCTCATCGGAGGCGAGGATGTCGAAGTTCATGTCGCCCTGGCGGCGCACGAACTGGTCGAGGTCGGCGAGGCGGGCGTCCGGGCGGCGGAACCGGGGAAGGTTCTGCAGCAGGTCCAGGGCGGTCAGGGTGTGGTCCGAGGGGATGCCGCGCCAGCCGAGGGTGCCGCGGGTCTCGTTGTTGTCCCAGGCCAGAACGCTGCCGCCGCGGTACATGCCGAGGGTGGCGGCGATCATGAGGACGCTGGTGGTCTTGTGGGCGCCGCCCTTGAGGTTGACCACGACGATGTTCTTCGGGCCGCTCAGCTGCTTGCGGATCATGGCGATCTCGTCGCGCTCTTCGCGTTCGGCGCGGCCGGGGCCGAGGGCGATGGCGCCGAATGTGGCCTTGCGCAGGCCGCGGCGCCACCCGGTCTGGGCGTGGACCTTGCGAGTGGCGTCGGAGCCGGCGCGCAGGTCCTGCAGGGTCGGCAGGTCGCGGACGGAGTCAGCCGGGGCGGCGCCGGTGCGGGCGCCTCCTTCGGCTGGCTGTGCGGGATCCGCCGGCTGCTGGGCGGCGTTCTGCTCACCGGGGGTGCGGGGAGCCGACGGGGCGGTGCTCGCGGAGGCCGCCGACGTCGCGGACGGGGCGGACTGCGCGGAGCGGGCCGACGGGGCCGTCGCCGCCGAGTGCGCCGAAGCCGCCGAGTGGGCAGATGCGGCGGAGCGGGCGGACTGCGCCGACGCGGCCGATCCGCGGCCCTCACGGTTCACCTGCACGGCGTGCTCCCCGGTGTGCGGGGCGATGGGGGAGTCGGCGGCGTGGCGGGCGCGGCGGCGGGCCCGCGGGCGCCGGCCCTCAGGTGCTTCACCGGAGAACAGGGGACGGTCGTCGGCGTCGCGCGGGGCGATGCGTCCGTTGGGCTCCACGCGCAGGGTGTGCTGGGTGCCGGAGTCCTCGATGAGGACGTCGATGTCGCGGTTCTCCTCGCGCGCTTCCTCGATGAACGCCGCTTTGACCGCCTCGCGGACTTCGTGGCGGGTGCGGCCGTGGATCTGCTCGGTGCGGTCCTCGAAGCGGATCTCGGCGGTGGTCGGCGAGGTGATGCGTGCGTGGGCGATCATTCACAGCTCCCTGTGGGCACGGCGGCAGGCCGCGTGCCCGATGGTGGTGGGCGGGTTGTCGAAACGGACGGTCCCACTCTATGCGACCGCCCCGTGACCTGGTCAGGCCAGCGGGGCGGTCATCATGTTTCTCATTCGCCGCCCTGCCCCGGCGCCCGGACTGCGCCGGCCCGGCAGCCCTGCTCGGTCCCCGCGCGGGGCCGGCGGGACAGTGCTCGTACGGCGCACAGACGGGGCCGGGGGCTCTAGCGGGGCGCGGATCAGTGGTGCTGCAGCACCGTGACGTCGCTGCCCGGGTCGAGGCGGTAGCCGGCGCCGCGCACCGTGGAGATGAGGCGGCGGTAGCGGCCGAGCTTGTTGCGGACACGGCGGATGTGCACATCGACGGTGCGCTCACCGGTGTTGGCGGCGGCATCGGCCCACACGTTCTCCATGAGGGCGTCGCGGGACACGACGGTGCGCGCCGACCGGGTGAGGAAGGCGAGCAGCTCGAACTCCTTGTAGGAGAAGTCGACGTCCTCACCGTCGATGCGGACGCGTCGGCCGTAGAGGTCGATGACGAGGCCGTCGGCGCGCAGCTGCGGGGCCGCGGACGGGCTGGCGGGGGAGGACGGGGAGACGGCGGCGGCGCGCAGCAGGCGCAGGCGGGCCGCTTCGGCATCGCGACGGGCCGGAGCGTTCGCGGAGACCACGCCGGTGCGGCGGGGACGCAGGGGTGCGGCGCTGTCCTGCCCGGGTGTGGTGGTGAACGTGCGCGGGCGGGCCGAGGGCCGCGGCGAGTCGATGCTGAGGCTGGCGCGGCCGCCGCGACCGGTGGTGAGGCGCTGGGCCTGGGCGCGCAGCGCATCGGCGATAGCGGCGGTGTCGGCGACGTCCACTCCGGTGGGCAGCTCCACCGTCAGGGTGATCTGGACGTTGTCAGAGTGGGCCGACGGGGCGGGCTGCGCGGTGGTGCGGCGCGGCGCGAGGGCGCGGGCTCCGGCCGACGAGGTGCGGGTGGTGGTGCGGCGGGAGGTGCTGGTCCCGGTGCGCGCAGTGGTGGCGGCGGTGGGGACGGTGCGGATG
>NZ_JAKRNG010000044.1:0-9942 GCF_022347125.1 Helcobacillus sp. ACRRO | reverse complement strand
AGCCAGCCGGGGCTGACGGCCCCGGGACCCCGCGCCGGGTCAGTCGGCGCGGGGGTCGGTGGAGCCGAACTTCTCCCCAGCGCCGGTGCCCGGCTCACCGTCGGCGTACGGCGGGACGCGGCTGGAGCCGGTGCCGGCACCGGTGTCGTCCGCGAAGACGTCCGGGATGGAGTCCTCGTTGAGGTCCTCCTTCTCCCGCTCAGCGATCGCCTTGTACTTGCGGTTGCGGGGCACCAGGATGATCGCAGCCACGACCGCGGCGAGCACGGATGCGGTGAGGACGCCGACCTTCGCGTCGGCGTGGAGGATGCTCTCCGGGTCAAAGGACAGCTCCGCCACCAGCAGGGACACGGTGAAGCCGATGCCGGCCACCGCGGACATGCCGATCATGTCGATCCACTTGATGTCGGAGTCGAGGTTCGCGCCCTTGAAGCGGGTGACGAGGAACGTGGTGCCGGTGATGCCGATCATCTTGCCGAACACGAGGCCCACGATGATGCCGAGCGCCACGGTGGTGGACCATGCCTCGACCAGGCCGCTGAGGCCGCCCACGGCGACGCCCGCGCTGAAGAACGCGAACACCGGCACGGCGACGCCCGTGGAGAAGGGGCGGAAGCGGTGCTCGAACGTCTCGGCGAGGGAGAACTGCTTGCCGTAGATGGAGCGCGGGCGCACCGGCACCATGAACGCGAGGACCACGCCGGCGATGGTGGCGTGGATGCCGGAGTTGTAGAACAGGATCCACACGATGATGCCCAGCGGCAGCAGCAGGTACCAGGCGGCGCCGTAGGACCGTTTGAACAGGGCCTCGCCCTTGTGGGCGATGAACCAGTACAGGGCGATGAACGGCACCGCGATCAGCAGGTACACCAGGTGGAGGTCGGTGGCGTAGAAGACCGCGATGATGATGATGGCGATGAGGTCGTCCACCACGGCGAGGGTCAGCAGGAAGGTGCGCAGCGCTGCGGGCAGCTTCGAACCGATGAGGGTGAGGACGGCCACCGCGAACGCGATGTCGGTGGCGGCGGGGATCGCCCAGCCGCCCCGTGCTTCGGCCGGGCCCATCAGGTTGATGAGCGTGTAGATGACGGCGGGGACGGCCACGCCGCCGGCGGCGGCGAACATCGGCACGAGCGCCTTGCCGGGGTCGTTGAGGTCACCGGTGACGAACTCCTGCTTCAGCTCCAGGCCGGTGAGGAAGAAGAAGACGGCGAGGAGTCCGTCGGCCGCCCAGTGGGCGAGGGACAGCTTCAGGTCCAGCCAGGGGGTCTCGAATCCGACTTCGGTCTGAGCGAGGGAGGTGTAGAAGTCGTTGAAGCCGGCGTTGGCGAGGATCAGCGCGATGAGGGTCGCGATCATCAGGGCGATGCCGCCGGCGGATTCCTTCGTGAGGATGTTCTCCACGCGGGAGTACTCGCGGTAGGTGCCGCGCTCGAGGATGCGGCGGGGAACCTTGTGGGGTTCGCCGGCGAGGGGCTTGTCGGGAGTGTTCACTGCGCGGTCTCCAGGTGGGTGAGGAGGGCGGCGAAGAAGCCCTCGCAGGCTTCGAGCTGGTCGAGTGAGACGAATTCGTTGGCGCCGTGGGCCTGGGCGATGTCACCGGGGCCGATGACCACGGCGCTCATGCCGGCGTGCTCGTAGATCCCGGATTCGGTGCCGTAGGTGACCTTCTCGGCCTGGACGTCGCGGCCGAGCGTCTTCGCGAGGGTGGCGGCGGGGCCGTCGGGGGCGGCGTCCAGGGGGTAGAGGAGGGAGTTGATGGTCAGCTGCGCGCCCACCTTCGTCGCGGCCGACGGGTCCGCGGGATCGTCGGGGACCGCGGCCTTCATGGCGGTGTCGAGCTCGTCGATCTTCGCCTGGATGTCGCGGACCACGGCGGGGACGTCGACGCTCGGCAGGGCGCGGAACTCGAACGTGAGGTGCGCGTGGTCGGGGACGGTGTTGCCGGCGATGCCGGCGTCGACCACGTTGACGCCGCCCGTGGTGTGGGGGACGGGGAACGCGTCGTCGCTGGGGCCCTCCTCGACGAGGCGGTCGATGACCTCGCGGTGGTACCAGGTGATGAATTCGCCGGCGTAGCGGATGGCGTTGAGGCCGCGCGGCAGCAGGGACGAGTGGGCGGCGATGCCGTGGAAGGTCGCCTGGAAGGAGTTCATGGACTTGTGGGAGGCGATCGCGGTCATCATGGTCGGCTCGCCGACGAAGGCGACGCGCGGGTGGATGCCGAGGGCGTCGAGCTGCTTGACGAGTTCTCGGGCGCCGTTGCAGGTGGTCTCCTCCTCCCACGTGGCGGCGAAGATGACGGGTTCGTCGAGGTCAGCGGCCTGGAAGCGGCCGGCCATCTGGGCGAACACGGCGAGGTAGGACTTCATGTCGCAGGTGCCGCGGCCGTAGAGGAGGCCGTCGCGCTCGGTGGCGGTGAAGGGGTCGGAGTCCCAGTCCTGGCCGTCCACGGGCACGCAGTCGGCGTGGCCGGCGATGAGGACGCCGCGGCGCTCACCGGCAGCGGCTGCCTCGGCTGCCTCGGCGGAGCTGGTGGCCCCGTCGGCCGACGGGTTCGCGCTGGTGGCGCCGTCGGTGGGGGAGTCGAGGCGGTCCACGCCGCCCTTGCCGACCCCGGACAGCTCCCCGATGAGGTCGCGGGAGAGCTGGTCGCTGGGGGTGAGGGCGCGCTCGGGGAGGAGGGCGCCGACGGATTCCTGGCCTCCGTCGGCCCCGCCGGCCTGGTGGCGGGAGGGGATGACGCCGATGAGGTTCGCGTTGATGCCGTCGTCCTCACGCAGCACGTGCGTGATCACGCCGTGGTCGCTGAGCCACCGTTGGAGGAGTTCGATCGCGGGCACGTTGCCGTCGCGCGAAGTGGTGTCCAGGGCGATCAGCTGCTCGACCGCGGCGCGCGGAGTGTCGGGCAGTGAGATGTTCACGTCGTCGGGAAGGTCTGCCATGGCGCCACTCTATGCCCCACCTCCTGGGTCGGGCAGGGGCGTCCGCCCGGAGCTGTCCGGTACCCCGTGGACGGCGGTCTGGGAGATGATATGGGTCACCCACCGGTGTAGAGTGTGCCGGTTCCACTGGAAGCACCCGATGCCCCCGGGCACCGATCACGAGGAAGGCCACTCATGTCCTCCGCAACCCCCACCAGCGGCGCCAGCGGCACCCCGAATGCCGCCAGCGGCGCGACCTCCGCGCCTGAGCACGGGGGCAGCGAGCTGAAGAAGGCCATCGGCCCGAAGCTGCTGCTCCTGTTCATCGTCGGCGACATCCTCGGCACCGGCGTCTACTCCCTGACGGGCAAGGTCGCCGGCCAGGTGGGCGGCGCCGGCTGGATCCCCATCATCATCGCGTTCGGCGTCGCACTGCTGACCGCCTTCTCCTACCTCGAGATGGTCACGAAGTACCCGCAGGCCGCCGGCGCAGCGCTCTACGTCCACAAGGCGTTCGGCATCCACTTCCTCACCTTCATGGTGACGTTCGCGGTGCTCTCCTCCGGCATCACCTCCGCCGCCACCAGCTCCGTGTTCCTCGCGAAGAACTTCCTCGCCGCGTTCCACCTCGACACGTCGATGAGCGAAGCCTCCGCCTCCACCCTCGTCACCGTCATCGCGGTGGTGTTCATCAGCCTCGTGGCGCTGATCAACCTGTACGGCGTGAGCGAATCGGTGAAGGCGAACGTGGTGCTGACCGTCATCGAACTGTCCGGCCTGGCGCTGGTGCTGGGAGTCGGCTTCCTCGCCATCGGGCAGGGCAACGCCGACCTCTCCCGCGTGGTCCTGTTCGAATCGCAGACCGACAAGTCCCTGTTCATGGCGACCATCGGCGCCACCGCCCTCGCGTTCTTCTCCATGGTCGGCTTCGAGGACTCCGTCAACATGGCCGAAGAGGTGAAGGACGCCCCCAGCACCTTCCCGAAGATGCTGCTGGCGGGCCTGTCCATCACCGGCGTGGTGTACGTGCTGGTGTCCATCACCACGGTCGCCGTGGTGCCGATCGGCCCCCTCACCGAGTCCGACACCCCGCTGCTCGAAGTGGTGCACCACGGCGCCCCGGGCCTGCCCATCGATGACATCTTCCCGTTCATCTCGATCTTCGCTGTCGCCAACACCGTCCTGATCAACATGATGATGGCGTCGCGCCTGCTGTACGGCATGGCCCGCCAGGGCGTGCTCCCGGGCTTCCTGCGCGGCGTGCTGAAGACCCGCCGCTCCCCGTGGAGCGCGATCATCTTCTCCACCGTGCTCGGCGTGGGCCTCATCCTCGCCGTCCGCTTCGTGTTCGCCGAGGACACCATTGCCGCGCTCGGCGGCACCACCGCCCTGCTGCTGCTCGCCGTGTTCTGCCTGGTGAACATTGCGGTGCTGGTGCTGCGCCGGGACTGCGTGGACCACAAGCACTTCACCACCCCCACCGTGATGGCGGTGCTCGGCGCAGTGACCGCCGGGTTCCTCGTGGGGCCGTGGGCGCAGGACCCGAAGAACTACACGATCGCCGCGGGCCTGCTGGGCGTGGGTCTCGTGCTGTACGTGATCACCTACCTGTACAACGGTGCTGTGCGCGCCCGCCGCACCCGCTTCCACAACCCTGATGAGATCGGCAAGGAATGACCCGATGAAGATCCTGCTCGCCTACGTCCCCTCCGCCACCAGCGAAGCCGCCTTCGAGTACGCAGTCGCCGAAGCCGCCGCCCACGGCGGTGAGCTGCTCGTCCTCGCCTCCGAATCCAGCGGTGTGGCCCGCAAGGACCGCGCCGTCACCGACCGCCGCCCCCTCACCGAGCGGCTCGATGAGACCGGCCTGGAGTACACCATCCGGACCGTGCCGCGCCGTGACGACCCCGCCGACGACATCCTCCGCGCCGTCCGCGACGACGCCGTGGACCTTGTGGTGATGGGCATCCGCAAGCGCACCCCGATCGGCAAGATCCTCGTGGGCTCCACCTCGCAGCGCGTGGTCATGGAGGCGCCGTGCCCGGTGGTGCTGGTGAAGCCGAAGGACTTCGTGCAGCCGCAGGGATTCTGAGCAGGGGTCTGGCGAGGATGCTTGCACACTGCTAGCATGCAGGTATGTCCACTCTGTACATCCGGGATGTGCCTCCCCACGTTTCCGCAGTTCTCAAGAAGCGTGCGGCTCTGAGTGGTCAGTCCCTGTCCGCGTATGTGGTGGACGAACTGACCGCAGTGGCTGCTCGGCCATCGAAGGACGAACTCATGGCACGTCTTGATTCCATCTCGAGGTCGAGCGCCCCGACACGAGACGAGATTCTGAGCGAGCTGCACAAGTGCCGCCCATAGCCGTTCTCGATGCGTCTGCCATCGTCGAGATGCTGGTCGGGGAAGCCGACAGAACGTGGTGGTCCGACGTCCTCGCGTTCGACCTCCACGCCCCGCAGCTTCTCGACATCGAGGTGATGAGCGTCCTGCGAGGCTTGGAACGGGGGCGTCGGATCACAGCAGAGTCGGCTGAACAAGCGTGGGCAGTCATGAGTGATCTTTCGGTCACGCGCCATCCGTTCGCCGTGACCGCTCCACGCGTCTGGGAGCTGAGGCACCAGTTCACTACCTACGATGCGTCGTATGTGGCGCTGGCCGAGGCGCTCGATGCGCGGCTGCTGACGTGCGACCGAAAGCTCGCAGCCCCCGGCCATCGAGCTCTCGTCACCGTGCTCTGATCCGCTTCTGCTCAGAATCTACAGCGACGCCTGCCACGCCTCGTGCAGCGCGGCGAAGCGACCGCCGGCGTCCACGAGCTCGGCGGGGGAGCCGTCCTCGACCACGCGGCCGTCGTGCAGCACGAGCACGCGGTCGGCGATCATCACGGTGGACAGGCGGTGCGCGATGATCAGCGCGGTCCGGTTGCCGAGCAGGCGCGTGAGCCCCTCCTGCACCATCCGCTCCGATGGGATGTCCAGTGAACTGGTCGCCTCATCGAGGATCAGCACGCTCGGGTCGGCGAGGAACGCGCGAGCGAACGAGATCAGCTGCCGCTGACCCGCGGACACCCGCCCGCCGCGCTTGTTGACGTCCGTGTCGTACCCGTCGGGCAGCGCCTCGATGAACTCGTGCGCCCCGATGGCTCGGGCCGCCGCTTCGATGTCCTCGCGGCTCGCGCCGGGGCGCCCCAGTTCGATGTTGTCGGCGATGGTGCCGGAGAACAGGTACGCCTCCTGCGTCACCATCACCACGTGCCGCGTCAGCTCCAGGCCGGTCATGTCCCGCAGGTCGACGCCGTCGAGCTCCACGGTGCCGCCGGTGACGTCGTAGAAGCGGGAGATCAGCTTCGCGATCGTGGACTTGCCGGCGCCGGTCTGGCCCACGAGCGCCACGGTCTGCCCGGCCGGGATGTGAAGGTCCAGCGGGTGCAGCACGAGGGGCCCGTCGGCGCTGTAGCGGAAGGACGCATCGCGGAAGTCGATCTCCCCGCGGCCCTGCTCGATGCGGCGCGCCCGCTCCGGCTGCGGGTCCTTGACGGTCGGCTCCTCCCACAGCAGCGATGCGATCTTCTCCAGCGCCGCCACCGCGGACTGGAACGAGTTGTAGAACCCGGCGATCTCGTCGATCGGCTGGAAGAAGCGGCGGGAGTACAGGACGAGTGCCAGCAGAGCACCGACGGACAGGTCACCGGAGAGCACCCGCAGGCCGCCCACCACGAGCACGGCGGTGATGGTGAGGTTCGCCAGCCACCGCAGGGACGGCTGGTAGATGCCGAACACGTTGATGGAGCGGACCGTGGCGGCGCGGTAGTCCTCCGCGAGCTGCGCGTACCGTTCGTTGTTCTCCTCTTCGCGGCGGAACGCCTTCACGGCGCGGATGCCGTTCATCGCCTCCACGAACTGAACGATCAGCCGCGCCGAATGGGTGCGGATCGCGCGGTACGCCTCCCGGGACGCCCGCTGGAACCATACGGTGACCGCCACGCACGGGATCAGCATGATGAGCATGACGGCGCCGGTCACCCAGTCCATCCAGACGATCGAGACGGCGGTGAAGACCATCGACAGGCTGGAGCCGATGAGGATCGGCACACCGAATTCGAGGAGTTCTCGCAGGGCATCCATGTCCGAAGTCTGGCGGGACACGATCCGGCCCGAGGTGTAGCTCTCGTGGAACTCGAGGCTGAGGCGCTGCGTGTGCCGGAACACTCGGCGTCGCAGCTCCAGCAGCATCTGCTGCCCGATCACGGTGGACTGGCGGATGTACCCGAAGGTGAGGGCACCGGCGATGACAGCCGCGGCCACGTGCAGCGCGGCGGCGGCGAGCGCCGGCCCGGAGCGGCCCTCCATGAGCGCAGGCAGGCCGTTGTCGATGCCCCAGGCGATGATGGCGGGCCCGGCGACCACGGCGATCTGCGCCGCCACCACCATGATCGCGACGAGCACGAACTGCAGCTTCACGGGGGCGAGGAGTTCGCGCAGCAGCTGCATGGAGCGGCGGCGGGACTCACGGTTCTCCTCCGCAGTGACGGGGACGGCGCCGTCGGCGTCGAGGCCGTTGCCCTTCGCGGAGGTGCTGTTCGCGGCGGTGCTCATCGTGCCTCCATCCCTTCCGCGGCCTCGCCGCTGATCGCTTCGATCTCGCCGGTGAGGGTGTCCACCGAGGTGTTGCGGCGGTTCTCCTCCTGCTGGTGCGCGATCACGTACCGGTACCGTTCGGACGTCTCCATCAGCTCCGCGTGCGTGCCGACTGCGGTGATTCGGCCGCCGTCCAGCAGCGCGACCCGGTCGGCGAGCGCCACGGTGGAGGTGCGGTGCGCCACGATCAGCGTGGTGGTCTCATCCAGCACCTCGCGCAGACGCTCGGTGACGCGCTCTTCGGTCTTGGTGTCGAGGGCGCTGAGGGGGTCGTCGAGGAGGAGGACTTCGGGGCGGGCGGCGATGGCGCGGGCCAGGGCGAGGCGCTGCCGCTGCCCGCCGGACAGGCTGAGGCCCTCCTCGCCGATCGCGGTGTCGACCCCGTCGGGCAGGTCGTAGGCGAAGGAGGCGTCGGCGGTGTCGAGCGCGAGGTGCAGCAGGTCCTCGCGCTCCTGGTCGCTGAGGGCGGCGTCGGCCCCGAGGAGCACGTTGGTCCGCACGGAGTCGGAGAAGAGGGTGGCGTCCTCGAATGCGACGGCGGTGCGGGTGTGGAGGTCCTCGAGCTGGAGGTCGCGCAGGTCGGTGCCGTCGATGGTGATGGCGCCTCCGGTGACGTCGTACAGGCGGGCGACGAGCTGCAGCAGGGTGGACTTGCCGGACCCGGTGATGCCGACCAGCGCCATCGTCTCCTTCGGGCGGATGGTGAGGCTGGCGCCGTCGATGATGTCGGGCATGCGGTCGGGGGCGTCGGCGTAGCGGAAGTGGACGTCCTGCAGGACCACTTCGCCGCGCGCAGTGGGGGAGGGGGAGGCCGACGGGTGCTGCGCCTGCCCCGGCTCCGGCGAGGTGATGGTGTTCTCGGCGTCCATCACCTCGAAGTGGCGGTCGAGGGCGGTCGAGGTGTTGACGAACATGCCGAGCAGCTGGCCGAGCATCCGCACGGGCCCGGTGACGAGGACGGCGGTGGTGAAGTACGCGGCGAGCTGGCCCACGTTCATGTGCCCCGACGCCGTCAGGTGCAGACCCACCAGCAGGGACAGACCGGTCGCGATCTCCGGCAGGGTGAACATGACCATGTCGAAGCGGGCGATGGCGGTGGCTTTGCGGACCTCGGTGAGGCGGAGGTCGTCGGCCTGCGCGGTGAAGCTCTCCAGCGCGGTGGGGCCGCGGCCGAACGCCTTGAGCACGCGGATGCCCTGCACGGACTGCTCAATGGTGGTGGCGAGGTCACCGGTCTGGTCCTGCGACTGCCGGGACAGCTGCGAGAAGGTGCGGCTGAACCGGTAGGAGTAGATGCTGACGGGCACGGCGGCTGCGATGAAGATCAGCGCCAGGATCCAGTTCGCCTTCACCAGCAGGGCGAGGCCCACCACCACGGTGACGATCGTGGTGACGCCCATGATCATGCCGAACGCGATGAAGCGGCGGATGAGGTTGGTGTCGGTCATCGCGCGGGACAGCAGCTGCCCGGAGCCCCACTGGTCGTGGAAGGCGACCGGCATGTCCTGGATCTTGCGGTGCAGCCGGACCCGCAGGTCCCGCTCCACCGTGGTGGCGGGGCCGATCACGAAGATGCGGCGGAGGAACAGCAGGAGCGCCTCGAGGGTGCCGAGCGCGAGGACGATCGCGCCGCCGGTCCACACCACGGAGGCGGGGCCGCCGGGTTTCAGGTCGGAGTTGACCATGTGCTCCAGCACCTGCGGGATCATCAGGGCGAGCACGGAGGAGCCGAGGGCGACGATGAGTCCCAGGATGAGCCGAATGCGGATGGGGGCGATCAGAATCCAGAGTCGTCGCATCGCCAGCCGCATCGTCTATCGCTCTCCTTCATGTCGCACAGGCCGCCCATCCTATGTGATGCAGGTCGCCTGCTGCACGTGGTTTCGCAGGTCAGTGCTTCGGAGCGACACCATCGACGGCGTCGATCGCCTCCCCGGAGGTGGCGCGGACGAGGGTGCGCTCGCCCACGAGCACGATCGGAAGGGCATCGAGCCCGCCGAGTTCGGCGGTGAGGGTGCGGGCGTCCGCATCGTGCACCACGTTCACCCAGCTGAAGCGGTCGTCGTTGGACCGCAGCGCCACCTGCATCTGCGCGGAGCCCTTGTTGGACGGGGCCCACAGGATGATGCCGTGGCCGTCGGTGCGCCGCGTCAGCGCCTGCGCGAGCGGTTCGTGCAGGCCCCGGCGCAGCGGTGAGGTCCAGAACGCCATGAATGCGCCGAACGCCAGCATCACCGCACCGTAGACGGGGTGAGAGGAGGCTGTGAGCAGAACGCCGATCGCCGTGAACACGAGGAACAGGGCGACGGGTTTGACCCACAGCCGCCCGAGCGGCAAGGGGGCAGGAGTGATGCGGCCGGGGCCCTCCGGGGTGGGGG
>NZ_JAKRNG010000043.1:0-10102 GCF_022347125.1 Helcobacillus sp. ACRRO | reverse complement strand
GCCTTCATCGTTCGACTTGCATGTGTTAAGCACGCCGCCAGCGTTCGTCCTGAGCCAGGATCAAACTCTCCATAAAAAAATTTGAAACCCGGCAGAAAACAAACAACCGACGCTGATAAAAGATCTGCGTTCAATTGTCCGAAGAAATCAACTAAAAAATTGATCCTCTGCCAAAAAACTTTGGCATCAATAAACAGACACACTATTGAGATATCAAACAACTTGCGCACCCGAACCTCACCCCCGATCACAATCGGCGGTCCGCTCCGGAGCAACCCCTCTAACCTACTCAGCTGACCAGACCCTGTCAAATCCCGGCACCGTGACCTCAGCCACACCGAACGGCCGTCCCGGTTCACCTCTTCAGTTATCTCCCTGAGCAGCACCCGGAAGAAGTTCATCTCCCGTTCACCGCCCTGCGGGGCAACGAGATAAAACACTACGGCCCCCGAACCGAGGCGCGCAACCCTGTGGGGGCATTTGGTGGCGCGAGCAACATACGCCCCGGCTCGCCGTCCGATCTGTCCCGATTCTCAGGTCGCTGACCTGCAGTTTCGTGACGGCGGCCACCGTGTTCGGGGACCGCGCTGCTGAAGGGGGCGGTGCTGAGACGGCGAACGGGGCACCAGTCTGTGCTGGTGCCCCGTTCGGGTTCAGTGGTCGTGATCGGGGAGCCGAGTCTGCCTCCTATGCGATGCCGCGTCGCGATCCATCTGGAATCGGGCGAGATCCATCAGGATTCGGTCGCGATCCATGAGAAAGCGGTCGACGTCCATCAGAGACGCAGGCGAGTCAGTCGCCGATGCGGATCATGGCGGCGTTCTTCTTGCCGCGGCGCAGCAGGACATATCCACCGGCGAGTCGCTGCACGGAACCGAGCTCCGCATCCAGAGCCTCCGGACCACCGGCCAGCTTCTCGCCGTTGATGGACAGGCCGCCGTCCTTCAGCGCGCGGCGAGCCGCACCCTTGGACTCCACCAGGCCGCTCTCGGTGAAGGCGTCGATCAGCGGAGCCGTGCCGGCCAGCGACACCGTCGACAGCTCGCCCGCGATCACACCGACGGTTAAGTCGTCGAGCTCGCGGACATCGCCGCGGCCGAAGAGAACAGCCGCCGCAGCCTTCGCCTGCGCCGTCGCCTCCTCACCGTGCACGAGCGTGGTGAGGTCATCGGCCAGGGCGGTCTGCGCCTCGCGCTTGAAGGAGCGCTCAGCCGTCGCCTCCTCCAGCTCCGCGAGGTCGTCACGGTCGCGGAAGGTGAAGTAGCGCAGGTAGTTCATGACGTCGCGGTCATCGGCGTTGAGCCAGAACTGGTGGAAGGCGTACGGGCTGGTCAGCTCCGGATCCAGCCACACGGCGCCGCCCTCGGACTTGCCGAACTTGGTGCCGTCGGCCTTCGTCACCAGCGGGGTGGTCATCGCGTGGGCCTGCACGCCCTCCACCCTGCGGATCAGATCAGCACCGCCGACGATGTTCCCCCACTGGTCGTTCCCGCCGAACTGCAGCGTGACGCCGTGGCGTCGGTACAGCTCGAGGAAGTCGAGGCCCTGCAGGATCTGGTAGGAGAACTCGAGGTAGCTGAGGCCCTCGTCGGAGCGCAGTCGCGCTGCCACGATCTCGCGGGACAGCATCGTGCCCATGCGGAAGTGCGAGCCGTAGTCGCGCAGGAACTCCAGCGCGTTCATACCGCCCACCCAGTCCAGGTTGTTCACCATGGTGACGCCGAACTCGCCCTCAGTGTCGAGGAACGGTTCGATCTGGCCGCGCAGCGACTCCACCCACTGTCCGACCACGTCGGCCGAGTTCATGACGCGCTCGCCCGACATGCGCGGGTCGCCGATGAGGCCGGTGGCGCCGCCGACCAGCGCGTAGGGCTTGTGACCGGCGAGCTGGAAGCGCCGCATCGTGAGCACCTGGGTCAGGTGGCCGACGTGGAGCGACGCCGCAGTCGGATCGAAGCCGCAGTACAGAGACAGGGGTCCCTTCGCCGCGGACTCAGCGATGGCATCACGCCCCGTGGAGTTCACGAGCAGGCCGCGCCATTCCAGTTCGTCGACGATGTTCGACACCGATTGTTCTCCGTTTCGTGTGATCGCCCCGACGGGGCGGGTGGCGGATCGCCCAGGTGGGACGGGTAGCAGTGCGCCCCGTCCGGGGGCGGGAGGACGGGCCGCCCCGCCAGGGCGGTGACTGTCCCCGACGTTGCCGGGGCAGTCACGATTGCGGGTTAAACCTACCGCAGGGGCTCAGTGAACGACCGCAGGTCCTCCAGCGCAGCCTGCGCGCGCGACACCTGCTCCGCTACTGCCGACCGGGCCGTGCCGCCCTTCGAGGACCGCGAATCGATCGACCCGAGGGTGGTCAGCACCTCCCGCATCTCGGGCGTGAGATGCTCCGAGATCCCCGCATAGTCCTCATCGGTGAGGTCCCACAGCTCGCAGTCGCGCTCCTCCGCCAGCTGCACCGCCGCACCGGACAGCTCATGCGCCACCCGGAACGGCACGCCCTGGCGCACGAGCCACTCCGCAATATCGGTCGCCAGTGCGAAGCCGCGCGGCGCCAGATGCGCCATCCGGTCCGTGTGGAAGGTCAGGGTCGCCACCATGCCCGCGAACGCCGGCAGCAGCAGCTCCAGGTCATCCGTCGCGGTGAACACCGGCAGCTTGTCCTCCTGCAGGTCGCGGTTGTACGCCAGGGGCATCGCCTTCAGCGTGGCCAGCAGGCCCGACAGCTCGCCGATCAGGCGACCTGACTTGCCGCGCGTCAGCTCCGCCACATCCGGGTTCTTCTTCTGCGGCATGATCGAGGACCCCGTGGAGAACGCATCATCCAGGGTGACGAAGGAGAATTCCTTCGTGTTCCACAGGATGATCTCCTCGCTCAGGCGCGACAGGTCCACCCCGATCATCGCCATCACGAACGCATACTCTGCGAACACGTCACGCGAGGCGGTGCCGTCGATCGAGTTCTCCGCCGAATCCGCGAAGCCCAGCTCCCGCGCCACAGCCTGCGGATCCAGCCCAAGCGACGACCCGGCCAGCGCGCCCGAACCGTACGGGGACACCGCGGCGCGCTTGTCGAAGTCGACGAGGCGCTCCACATCCCGCAGCAGCGGCCACGCATGCGCCAGCAGATGATGGCTCAGCAGCACCGGCTGCGCATGCTGCAGGTGCGTGCGGCCCGGCATCGGCGCCTCCGGGTGCGCCTTCGCCTGCTCGATCAGCGCCGCCACCACGTCCAGAACGCCCGCGGCCACGACCCGCGCGTGATCACGCAGGTACATGCGGCCGAGCGTCGCCACCTGGTCGTTGCGGGACCGGCCGGCGCGCAGCTTGCCGCCGAGTTCATCGCCCGCAATCTCCAGCAGGCCGCGCTCCAGCGCCGAATGCACGTCCTCATCCTCCAGCGAGGGAACGAATTCGCCCGAGGCGACGCGCTCATCGAGCGTGTCCAGTGCCTGCAGCATCCGCTGCAGTTCGTCCTCGTCCAGCAGACCGGCGCGGTTGAGGACGCGCGCGTGGGCGCGAGAGCCCAGCAGGTCGTAGTGCGCGAGTCGCCAGTCGAAGTCCGTGGACTTCGACAGCGCCGCCATCGCCTCCGCGGGGCCCGACGCGAAGCGTCCGCCCCACAGGCTGATGCGCCCGTCGGCCCCCTGGCCCTCCGCCTTCCCGGAACCGCTCGCGGGCATCAGGACTCGCTCCCTGCGTTGAGGCTGGAGCCGTCACCGAAGGTGGGGCCGTTGCCGAACTTCTCATCGCGTGCCGTGGACTGCTTGGAGGCCAGGCCGTAGATCTCGATGAAGCCCTTCGCGTTGGACTGGTCGAAGCTGTCGCCCTCGTCGTAGGTGGCGAGGTTGAAGTCGTACAGGCCGGAGTCGCTGCGGCGGCCCGTGACGGTGGCGCGGCCGCCGTGCAGGCGCATGCGGATGTCACCGGAGACATAGCGCTGCGTGTCGTCGATGAACGCATCCAGGGAGCGCTTCAGCGGGGAGAACCACTGGCCGTCGTACACCAGGTCGGTCCAGCGGTCGGAGACCTCGCGCTTGAAGCGGGCCTGCTCGCGCTCCAGGGTGACGCGCTCCAGCTCCCGGTGCGCCTCGATCAGCGCCATCGCGCCGGGTGCCTCGTACACCTCGCGGGACTTGATGCCCACCAGGCGGTCCTCCACGATGTCGATGCGGCCGATGCCCTGCGCGCCGGCGCGGCGGTTCATCTGCTCGATCGCCTGCAGCGGCGTCACCTTCTCGCCGTCGATCGCGACTGGCACGCCCTGCTCGAAAGTGATGACGACCTCGTCGGCGACCGGCGGGAACGCCGGATCGTCGGTGTACGAGTAGACGTCCTTGGTGGGCTCGTTCCAGATGTCCTCGAGGAACCCGGTCTCGATGGCCCGGCCCCACACGTTCTGGTCGATGGAGAACGGGTTGGACTTCGTGGTCTCGATCGGCAGGTTGTTGCGCTCGGCGTAGTCGATCGCCTTGTCGCGGGTGAGGGCGAGGTCGCGCACCGGGGCGATGCAGTTCAGCTCCGGGGCGAGGGAGGTGATGGACACTTCGAAGCGGACCTGGTCGTTGCCCTTGCCGGTGCATCCGTGCGCCACGGTGGTGGCGCCGAACTTCTTCGCGGCGGCCACGAGGTGCTTCGCGATGACGGGGCGGGAGATGGCGGAGACGTTCGGGTAGGCGTCCATGTACAGGGAGTTCGCCTTCAGCGCCTGCATGCAGTACTCCTCGGCGAATTCGTCGCGCGCATCGGCGATGTACGCCTCCACGGCACCGCAGTCGAGGGCGCGCTGGCGGATGACCTCGAGGTCCTCGCCGCCCTGTCCGACGTCGACCGCGCAGGCGATGACATCAGCGCCGGTGGCGTCGTGGATCCAGCCGATGGCGACCGACGTGTCGAGGCCGCCGGAGTAGGCGAGGACGATCTTCTCTGTCATGGGGTTCCTCCTCTTCGGGATGATGCTGTGGAAGTCTTCGGGGCCCGTCGGGCCGGATGTCAGGTGTTCGGGGTGCGCCCGTTCGCGAGCGACAGGAGCCTGTCCGCCAGCTCGGGACCGTCGGCGATGCTGCGGGCTATCAGCAGAATCGTGTCATCTCCTGCGATGGTGCCCAGCAGAGTCGGGATCACGGAGTGATCGAGGGCACTGGCGAGGTACTGCGCCGCCCCCGGGGGTGTGCGCACCACCACGAGGTTGTCGCTGGCCTCCGCGGACACCAGCAGCTCCTCGCAGAGCCGCGCGAGCCGAGCCGAATAGTAGTCGGCGGCCTCCTCGCCGGGGCGGAACGGCCGGTGCCGCTCCCCGCCGAGCGCCGGCAGGGTGTACACCAGCACGCCCGTGGAGGAGCGCACCTTCTCGGCGCGCAGGTCCACGAGGTCGCGCGACAGGGTCGCCTGCGTGACCGACACGCCCTCCTTCTCCAGCAGGGACAGCAGAGTGGACTGACTGGAGACCTCGTTGTGGGCGAGCAGCTGTGTGATCAGCTGCTGGCGGGACGCCTTGGTGTGCGGGGTGAGCTGCGCGTCGGTCATCGGGCGGCCTCCATGGTCGCAGTGGGGGCCGACGGATGCGCCGAGTCCCCGGGTGCCCGGGTGTCCGCCGGGCCGGTGGTCGCCTCGCCGGTGCTGGCCTGGCCGGTGCTGGAGGAGGAGGCGGCGTCGGCGAGGAAGGTCATCAGCGCCTTCTGCGCGTGCAGACGGTTCTCCGCCTCATCCCACACGGCACTGGCGGGGCCGTCGATGACGCTGGCGGCGACCTCCATGCCCCGGTAGGCGGGCAGGCAGTGCAGGAACAGTGCGTCATCGCCGAGCGCCATCAGCTCCTCGGTCACCTCGTAGGGGCGCAGCGCCCGCTCGATCCGCTCGTCCTTCTCGGTGCCCATCGACACCCAGGTGTCCGTGGCGATCACCTGGGCGCCGAGGCACGCCTCGCGCGGGTCCTCGGTGACGGTGACGGAGCCGCCCGTCTCGGCGGCGATGGCGCTGGCGCGCTGCACGGTCTCCGCCGACGGCGCCCAGCCGGCGGGAGCCGCAACGCGCACGTGCATGCCGGCGAGCGCCCCGCCGATGAGGTAGGAGGCGGCCATGTTGTTCGCACCGTCGCCGCAGTAGGCGAGGGTGCGGCCGGCCAGAGCGGGACCGCTCTCCTCCAGGCCGTCGCGGCGCTGCGCGATCGTCGCGAAGTCCGCGAGGATCTGGCAGGGGTGGCCGGCGTCGGTCAGGGCGTTGATGACCGGCACGCTCGCATGCTCCGCCATCTCCACCAGGCGCTCGTGCCCGCTGGTGCGCCACACGATCATGTGGTTCATCCGCGACAGGATCCGCGCGGTGTCCGCGATCGGCTCTCCGCGGCCGAGCTGGCTGGCGCCGGTGTCGATCACCAGGGAGTGGCCGCCGAGCTCCGCAACGCCCGTGGCGAAGGAGACGCGGGTGCGGGTGGAGGGGAGGTCGAACAGCAGGGCCACGGTCTTCGGCCCCTCGAAGGGGCGGCGCAGGAACCGGTCCTCGCGCATCTGGGCGGCGAGGTGCAGCACCTGGTTCTGTTCGGCGGACGTAAGGGAGTCGTCCATCAGCATGTGTCGCATCAGGAGGTGACCTCCTCGATCAGGGCCGGCAGCGCCGCGGTGAAGCGGGCGAAGTCCTCGGCCGTGGTGGTCAGGGGCGGGGCGAGCCGCAGAACGGTCGCGGTGGGGGCGTTGAGGATGAAGCCGATTCTGCCACCGGCCTCAGGATGCAGCGCCCCGGCCGCGGGGGCGCCGATGGTGGGAGCGAGGGCGGGGCGCGCCGGAGCGGCGGCCCGGTTCAGACCGGCTGTGACCAGGTCCGCTGCGATCGGCTCGTTCAGTTCGAGGCCGAGCAGGAAGCCGCTGCCGCGCACACCCGCGATCACGGGGTGCTGCAGCTGCTGGATCTGCTCCCGCACCTGCTCGGAGGTGCGCCTCACGTGCGCGAGGAGCCCGTCGGCCTCGATGGCGGTGAGCACGGCGAGACCGGCGGCTGCGGCGAGCGGCCCGCCGCCGAACGTGGTGCCGTGCTGGCCGGCGGTGAGCAGAGTGGAGGCGTCCTCGCCGAACGCGACGACGGCGCCCATCGGGAAGCCGCCGCCGAGGCCCTTCGCGAGGGTCATGACGTCCGGCTGAATGCCGTGCTCCTGGTGCGCGAACCAGTGGCCGGTGCGGCCCACCCCGGTCTGGATCTCGTCCAGGATCATCAGCGCGCCGTGCTCGCGGGTGAGGATGCGCATCGCCGAGAGGTAGTCGTGCTCCAGCGGCAGCACACCCGCCTCCCCCTGGATCGGTTCGGCGATGACGGCGCCCACTCCCCCGGCCTTCAGTTCGGCGCGCAGGCGGTCGGTGTCGTTCGCCGGGATGAACTCGACCCCGCCCGGGAGCGGCTCGAACGGCTGTCGGAACGCGTGCTTGTGGGTGAGGGCGAGCGCACCGATGGAGCGGCCGTGGAACGCGTTCTCCAGCGCCAGGATGCGGGGCTTTCCGGTGCGGCGCGCGATCTTGAACGCCGCCTCCGTGGACTCCGTACCGGAGTTGGTGAAGAACACGCCGGAGCCGGCGGGGGCGTTCGCCAGGTGCAGCAGCTTCTCCGCCAGGTCGATCTGCGGCTTCGTGGCGAACAGGTTCGAGACGTGGACCATGTGCTGCGCCTGCTCGGTGATCGCACCGACGAGCGCCGGGTGGCCGTGGCCGAGGGCGTTGACGGCGATGCCGCCGAGCAGGTCGAGGTAGGTGGCGCCGGCCTCATCGGTGACGTACGAGCCGTGGCCCTCCACCAGGACGCGCGACGGTGCGAACAGCGGCATCATGGCGTCCGCGTACCGCTGCAGCGTGGGCGCGGCTGCGGTCTCGGCGGCGCCCGGGGCTGCCGACGGGGCCTGCTGTGCGTGCTGACTGCTGAACTCAGACATAGTCGTCCCTCCGAACCATTGTTCCCACGCCCTTCTCCGTGAAGATCTCCAACAGCACCGAGTGGGTGATGCGGCCGTCGATCATGGCGGCGGTCCTCACACCGCGGTCCACCGCATCCAGCAGCGCCTGCGCCTTCGGAATCATGCCGGCTGTCAGGGTCGGCAGCATCTCCCGCAGGTCCTTCGCGGAGATCTCCGGGATCAGCGACTCGGTGCGCGGGTAGTCCGCGTACAGTCCCGCCACGTCCGTGAGCATCACCAGCTTCTCCGCACTCAGCCCGGTCGCCAGCGCTGCCGCGGCGGTATCGGCGTTGATGTTGAGCACCTGGCCGGATGCGGTGCCGTCGGCCGTGATCTCCGGTGCGATGGAGGAGACCACGGGAATGAAGCCCGCATCCAGGATGGCCATGAGGTTACGGAGGTTGACGCCGGTGACGTCGCCGACGAGGCCGAGGTCCACCATCTCCCCCTCGATCTCCTGCGGGGGCCGGCGGCGCGCCTGCAGCAGGTTCGCGTCCTCCCCGCTCATGCCGACGGCGTAGGCGCCGTGCTGGTTGATCAGGCCGACCAGTTCGCGGCCCACCTGGCCCGCAAGCACCATCCGCACCACGTCCATCGTCTCCTCGGTGGTGACCCGCAGGCCGCCCCGGAACTCGGAGTGGATGCCGAGGCGCTCCAGCATCGCGGTGATGTGGGGGCCGCCGCCGTGCACCACCACGGGGCGCAGGCCCGCGTGGCACATGAACACGATGTCGGAGGCGAACGCTGCCTTCAGCTCGTCATCGATCATGGCGTTGCCGCCGTACTTCACCACCACGATCTTGCCGTGGAGGCGCTGCATCCACGGCAGGGCCTCGATGAGGACCTCGGACTTCAGCTGGGCGCGTTCGAGGACGTCGGAGTACTTCACTGCATCGATCATGAGGAGTAGGCGCTGTTCTCTTCGACGTAGTCGTGGGTGAGGTCGTTGGTCCACATGTCGGCGCTGGCCGTGCCGGCGCCGAGATCCACCACGATCTCCACCTCGCGCGGTGTCATGTCCACGAGGTCGCGGTCACGGCCCACTCCCCCGCCGCGGCACACTTCGATGCCGTTGACGGTGACGGAGAGGTCGTCGGCGCTGAACGGCGCCACCTGCTCCGGCACGCAGCCTGCGGCCGCCACGATCCGGCCCCAGTTGGGGTCGTTGCCGAAGATCGCGGCCTTCACGAGGTTGGAGCGGCAGATCTCCCGGGCGACTGCTTCGGCGGCGTCCTCGGTGGTGGCGGAGGTGACGGTGACGTGGACGTCATGGGATGCGCCCTCCGCATCGGCGACGAGCTGGCGGGCGAGGTCCGCGGACACCTCCCGCACCATCTGGGTGATGTCCTCCTGGGAGGGCTTCACTCCGCTGGCGCCGGAGGCGAGGAGGATGACGGTGTCGTTGGTGGACATGCACGCATCCGAATCGACCCGGTTGAACGTGGTGGTGACGGCGTCGGCGACGGCCTTCTGCGCCTGCTTGTGGGTGATGTCCGCGTCGGTGGTGATGACTACGAGCATGGTGGCCAGCTGCGGCGCCAGCATTCCGGCGCCCTTGGCCATGCCGCCGACGGTGATGCCGCCGCGGCTGACCTGCGCCTCCTTGTGCACCGAGTCGGTGGTCATGATCGCCTGCGCCGCGCCGGTGCCGTGCTCGGCGCTGTCCCCGGCGCTCTCGGCGGCTGCCGCGATGCCGGCGGTGAGTGCGTCCATCGGCAGGAGAGTGCCGATGAGGCCGGTGGAGCAGACGAGCGCCTGCTCGTACCCGGCGCCGACGGCGGCACCGGCGGCAGCGGCCATGGAGGCGGCGTCCCGCATGCCCTGGGCGCCGGTGCAGGCGTTCGCGCCGCCGGAGTTCAGCGCCACCGTGGTGATCGGGGTGCCGGTTCGGTGAGCGGTGGCGAGGGACTCCTCGGACAGGAGGACGGGCGCGGCCTTCACCCGGTTGCGGGTGAACACGGCACCGGCGGAGAACATGGGGCCGTGGTTGATGACGACGGCGACGTCGGATTGTCCGGTGGTCTTCAGGCCGGCTGCGGTGGAGCCGGCGGTGAAGCCCTGGGCTGCTGTGACGGACATGGCGGTCCTTTCTTCTCGCACTCGCGAGGCGGGGCCGGCGCCGGGTGGCGGCGGGGCGGCGCGTGACGGTCTGGAGGGTCTGCGGGG
>NZ_JAKRNG010000042.1:0-10112 GCF_022347125.1 Helcobacillus sp. ACRRO | reverse complement strand
GCCCCGGGGCGGGGGCCGACGCAGCCCGCGCGTCCCACACCCCCGCAGCCCCAACAGCATCGGCGGTGAGCGGCAGGGACGCGAGGCCGGAGGGGCCGAGGGCGAGGACCTGATCGGCGGCGGTGGCGAACTCGTCCACCTGGTGCCCGGTCACGAGGACGGCGCCGCCGGCGTCGCAGAAGTCGCGCAGCATCGCAGAGAGGCGGGCGCGCATCGTCGGGTCGAGGGACAGGCCCGGCTGGTCGAGCACCAGCAGGTCCGGTTGCAGGCCGAGCAGAGCGGCCAGCGCCACCAGCTGCCGCTGCCCGCCGGACAGTTCGGTGACGCGCCGGTCCCACAGGTCAGTGATCCCGAGGTCGGTCGCGGCCGCTTCCGCACGGGAGCGGGCGGTGGCGGCGCTCACGCCGTGCAGGCGCGCCGGCAGCTGCAGTTCGTCGGCGACCCGGGTGGTCATGCCGGTGAGCTGCGCTTCCGGGTCGTCCCCGAGCATGACCGCGGTCCCGGCGCCGCCCTCTCCGGGGCCGGTGACGCGGATGGTGCCGCTGGTCTCGCCGCGGTCGTGGAGGAGGCCGGTGACGAGGCGGCACAGCGTGGAGGTGCCGGCGCCGACGGGTCCCAGCACCGTGTGCATCTGCCCAGCGGGCACCCGGTGGTGGAGGTCGGCGAGGACGGGCGGGAGGAGTCCGTCGGCGGTGCGGTAGGCGAAACCGGCGCCCTCCACCAGCAGCACGGGCGCCGCGTGAGCGGGATCCGCCGGGCTCATCGGGTGATCACCTCCAGCAGCTGCGGTGCGCTCGGCAGCGGGATCAGCCCCGTCATCACCGCCGCGGTGAACGCGACGGCGCCCAGGGGCAGGATCCAGCGCACCGCCCTGGAGGCGGCGGAGTCGGGGTGGTCCTGCAGTTCCGTGGGCCGGCCGCCGCCGACGCCGCGCCGCCCGGGCGCGCCGAAGCCGCGCTGGGTGAGGGTGTCGAACCGCTGCTCGACCCCCATCAGCACCGCCGTGAACAGGCCCGGCACGAGCGCGGGGATCAGGCGGATGCGCACCGCCCAGGAGCGGGTGTCCCAGCCGCGGCAGGCGCGCGCCTCCAGCGTCTGCACGGTCCGGGTCCGCACCAGCGGAATCAGTCCGAGCGCGGCGGCGCACACGTACGCGATGGGCTGCGGGACGCGCAGGCGGGTCAGGCCGTCGAACAGGCGCGCGGAGTCGTTGCCGAGACCGAACGCGGCGCACAGCCCCACCATGGCGGTCAGGCGCAGCCACAGCTGCACCGCGATCGCCGCGCCCTGCAGCGTGAACTGCGCGATCCCCGCATCCCACAGGATGATCGGGTCGGCGCCGCGGTAGAAGAACCCCTGCACCACCATGGCGAACAGCAGGGTGGGCAGGCAGATCAGCGCCACGGCCACCAGCCAGGATCGGATGCGGATCGCGGGGGCGGCGGCGACCGCAAGGGCGGTCACGAGGATCAGTGCGGCGGGCACCAGCGGGGAGGCGAGGCCGAACACCAGCAGCAGGGCGCAGCCCAGCGCAACGATCTCCGTGGCGGGGTGCCAGCGGGTCATTCGCTGCGGCGGGGCCGACGGGTGAAGCGCGTGAACGGGTACCGGTCGGTGATGCGCCGCGGCAGGCCGTGCACCACCGCGAACGCGAGCGCGAAGATCAGGGCTTTGTCGGCGATGTCGGAGACCAGGGACTGCGCGAGCGTGGCGTGCAGCATCTCCATGCCGGCGGCCTGCAGGATCGCGACCACACCGGCGGTGGAGGAGCCGACTCCGCCGCCGTAGATGTAGGCGGCGACCGGGGCGCCGAGGGCAGCGGCGGGGACGCCGGCGACGGCGCCGGCGAGGACGGCGGTCCAGATGCGGCGGAACAGACCGAGGCGGGCGGCCCAGCCGGCGGCGGCGCCGATGAATGCTGCACCGGTGGAGAACGCGATCACGCCCGGGTTGATGGTGACGCCCCACAGGATGTTCGTGAGGATGCCGGTGAGGGCGCCGGCGGCTGGGCCGGCGAGGACGCCGATCATGACGGTGCCGATGGAGTCCAGGTAGAGCGGGATCGGGGTGTAGACGCCGACGATCTGGCCGACCGCGATGTTCAGGGCGATTGCGACGGGCATCAGGCCAATGATGCTGCGGGGGATGTAGGAGAGGCTGCCGGCGGCGATCAGGATGCCGCCGAGGAGGTAGCCCGCCATGGTCCAGAGGGCGGCGGGCCCGAGCTCGACATCGAGGTGGGCGGGCTGGGTGAGGATCACCGCGATGTAGGTGGCGGCGATGACGAGCGCGCCGGCGGTGATGAGGCTGAGCGGAAGCGGGCTGCGGGTGGGATGCTCGGGGGTTTGTGCGGGACCCGTCCGGCGGACGGACCCCTGCCCAGATGCGGGGAGGGTCATGGTCGGGGGCCTTTCATCAGCGTCGCGCTGAGGGTCTGCAGGAAGGCATCGGCATCGATGGTGCGGATGAGCTCGGCATTCGGCTCCCGGCCCCACCGTCCGAGCCAGTCGGCGACGGTTTCGCCGCGTGTCAGTGTACCGGCGCACTCCACGTCCACCGGCGCCATGGCCGTCTCCGCCCAGGGGAGGCCGGCCGACGGGTTCCGGGCCCAGTCGACGGCGCAGGCGAGGACGAACGGGTCATGGGTGTGGGCGAGGCAGCCGAGGCCGTCCCATTCATGGAACTCGAAGTAGAACCGGAGGGCCTCCCCGAGCTGGTTCAGGACGGCTCCCCACCCGGTTGCGAGATCGTGGCCGTAGGCGGCGGCGCCGTCGAGGATCGCCTGCAGGCGCGCGGGGGCCATGACGACGGCTTCGGTCGCTTCGATGGGTGCGATCACCGGGGCGTGCGGGGTGTGACCGGAGAGATGAGCGCCGCCGAAGGCGCGGATCACCGCGGCGGTCGCCTCCGGGTCGAAGGTGACGTTCCATTCGGTGGTGGGGTGGGTGTTGCCGCGATAGTTGAACGCTCCGCCCATGATGAACAGCCGCTTGAGAAGCCGCGGCAGCTCCGGCTCGAGCTCGAGGGCGAGCGCGAGGTTCGTGGCGGGCCCGAGCAGCACGCCGATCAGCTCACCGGGGTGGGCGCGAGCGGCCTCGACCCAGGCGCGGGCGGCGTCCCGCCCGTCGGCAGCGGGCTCACCGTCGCCGGTGGACGGGCCGACGGGGACGTCGGGCAGCTGGGCGTAGCCGGCGCCCGTCGGCCCGTGGGTCAGGTCCGCATACTCCGGCTCCGTGCGCCCGGCTGCGAACGCCGGCGGTCCGTGATGCCAGGCGAGCGGGAGCGCGTGGCCCGTGTGGACGGGGACGTCGGTGCGGCCCGCGAGGGCGAGCCAGCCGCGGGTGTTCGCGGCGACCTGCACGGTGGAGACGTTGCCGCCGCTGGCGGCGATGCCGGTGATGGTGACGTCGTCCTGGCAGAGGATGTGGGCGAGTGCGAGGGCGTCATCGATGCCCGGGTCGCAGTCGACGAACAGCGGAATCGAAGTGGTCCGGTCGGTCATGGCTCTATTGTGGCGCGGCCCGACGGGGTCGAGTCGCCGCGGTGCGCATCGCGTGCGCCACGAGCAAGCGGCGACGGCCACCAGATCGCATCCCCGATCCACAGGGCGAGCGCCGGCACCAGCAGGGCGCGCACCACCAGCGCGTCGATCAGCACACCGAGCGCCACGATGATCGCCAGCTGCAGCAGGAACTGGATCGGCAGCACCAGCAGCGCCGCGAACGTCGCAGCCAGCACAATGCCGGCGTTGGTGATGACACCGCCGGTGACGGCGAGGCCGCGCAGGGTGCCCACGTGGGTGCCGTGGCCGACGGATTCCTCCCGCACCCGGGTCATGAGGAAGATGTTGTAGTCGATTCCGAGCGCCACCAGGAAGACGAACGCGTACAGCGGCACGGAGGGGTCCGACTTCCCCTGCCCGATCAGGTGGAAGATGACGGCGCTGATGCCGAGGGCGGTGCCGAAGCTCAGCACCGTGGTCGCCAGCAGCACCAACGGCGCCACGATCGCCCGCAGCAGCAGACCCAGCATCACCGTGATCACGACGAGCACGATCGGGATGATGACGGAGCGGTCGTGGGCGGAGGTGTCGTTCGTGTCGAGGTCCACGGCGGTGGTGCCGCCGACGGCCGCGTCCGTCCCGTTGAGGCCGTCGCGCATCGCGATGATGGTCTGCTCCGCCTCCAGGGAGTCGGCGGCGCTATCGAGGGTCACGGAGAACATGACACGGTCCTCCAGCACCGTCGGCTCCGCCTCCACGGCCCCGGGCGGGCCGGCACCCGGCGGCGGGGTCTGCACAGTGCCGTCGTCCCCGATGGGGAGGGTGCCCGACGGGGACTCCTGGGAGATGATCGCGACGCTGTCCACCCCGTCGGTCTCCGCAATCGCCTGGGCGACCTCCTCCTGCCGGTCGGCGGGGGCGAGAACATAGGTGGGGGAACCGGAGCCGCCGGCGAAGTGCTCATCGATGACGGCCTGGCCGTCACGGGCGGAGGAGTCGCCGAGCACCAGGCTGGACTGCGGGACCCCGTCGGCGTCCAGGAGCACGAGGCCGGCGCAGCCAGCGGCGAGCAGCAGCGCCACCCCGGCCGCGACGCGCTTCGGGCCCCGCTCCACCCAGGCGCCGAGCCGCGCCCAGAAGCCGCGGGCACCCTCGCCGTGCAGGACAGGATGCGCACTGCCGTGCTCCGGGGCGCGCGGCCACACGGCGACACGGCCGAACAGGGCGAGCAGAGCGGGCAGGAACGTGAGGGTGGCGAGCACCGAGCAGGCGATGCCGATGGACGCGACCGGGCCGAGCGCGGCGTTGGATCGGAGGTCGGACAGCATCAGGCACAGCAGACCCGCGATCACGGTGCCGGCCGACGCGATGATGGGGGCGGCGACCTCACGGATCGTGGCGAGTGCCGCCGACGCCGCCGAGGCATGGTCCCGCAGCATTTCGCGGTAGCGGGCCACGAACAGCAGGGAGTAGTCGGTGGCGGCACCGATCACGAGGATGAACAGGATGCCCTGCACCTGCCCGGTGATGGTGAGGGCACCGGCGCGGGCGAGAGCCACGTTGATGAGGACCGCAGCGCACAGCGCGGTCAGCGAGCTCAGCAGCACGATCAGCGGCAGCAGCGGCGAACGATACACCGCCACCAGGATGATCAGCACCACCGCGAGCGCCACGATCAGCAGCAGCCCGTCGATCCCGGCGAACGCCTCGGTGAGCTCCGCGGTGAACGCGGCGGGGCCGCTCACCCACGAATCCAGGCCCGAGGGAGCCCTCTCCTGCACCGCTGCGCGGATCGTCTCCACTGCGCTCGGGATGTCCTGATCCGACGGGACCGTCACCACCAGTTGAGCGGCCTCGCCGTCCTCGGAGGGGATCACGGGTGAGGATTCGGCACCGGGAACAGCGGCGAGAGCGTTCTCCCGGGCCGCGGTGAGGGCCGCGGTGTCGTCCTTCGTGATGCCGCCGGGCCGTTCGGCGATGACGATCGCGGGGATCGCGTCGGACCCGGTGAAGCGGGTGATCTCCTCCTGCACGCGGGTGGATTCGGCGCTCTCGGGCAGGAAGGTGGAGCGGTCATTGGTGGAGACGTCGCTGATGGAGCCGAAGCTCATGCCGCCGAACGCGAACACGGTCAGCCAAGCGAGGGTGAGCAGCGCCGGAATCAGAAGACGACGGAGGCTCGGGGTGCGGCGGCTGGCTCGGTGAGGGCTCATAGGCTGAGTGTCCCGCATCCTCGGCCCGCGACCAAGCGCGCCGGCCCCGTCGCGCCCCGGGAGGTGGGGCCGCGCGGTGGTGATCACCCGGTAGTCTGACCGCATGATCACCCGATTGATCGCCCGCCTGTTCTGGGCAGCGTCCTCGTTCACCCTCACCACCGAACACGACCGCTCGCGTCCCTCGATCCTGCTGGGCGCGCCCCACACCTCGAACTGGGACTTCGTGTACATGATGGCGATCAACTGGCAGGAGCAGCTGCATGTGCGCTGGCTCGGCAAGCACACCCTGTTCCGCTCCTGGTACGGGCCGCTGTTCCGCGCTGCCGGCGGCATCCCCGTGGACCGAGGGAATCCCCGCGCCGCGGTCGCCGATCTGCTCGCAGAGATGGAGCGCGGCACCCCGTTCAACCTGGTGATCACCCCGGACGGCACCCGCACGAACAGAACCGACTACTGGAAGTCCGGGTTCTACCGCATCGCCCGCGCGACCGGCATGCCGGTCACCCTCGGCTACATCGACCGACCGAACAAACGGGTGGGACTCGGTCCGACGATCGACATGACCGGGGACGTGAAGGCCGATATGGACCGGATCCGCGCGTTCTACGCCGACAAGCTCGGCTGGCATCCCCAGCGCCGGGTGGAGCCGCGTCTGCGGGACGAAGAGGACCGCTGAGCGCTCAGCCGACGAGCACCTCACCGGCGTCCACCACGACGGCACCTCCGGCGATCGCGAGCTCACGGCGCGGCGCGCGCATCAGCGCATCCAGAGGACCGGTCGCCTCCATCAGCACGATGTCCGCGCGCGAGCCGACCTCGAGGTCATGGGTCTGCCCGCCCACGAACGGGTGAGTGTGACCCGTGGCGATGTCCAGGACGTTCTGCAGTTCGTGGTCGTACCGCGCCCAGTGCGGCGGGCGAACGTGGTGGCGATCCGAAGCATGTCGCCGTCACCGTACGGAGCCCACGGGTCCCGGATCCCGCCGGTCCCCAGGCCCAGAGGCAGACCATGCTCCCGCATCTCAGGCAGCGTTAGCGGCGCGGAGCCGACGGGTGCCGGAGTCGTGCAGGTAGATGTCGAGCCCGCATCCGTGCCGCTGAGCGATGCCGAACAGCAGGTCGAGCTGGCCGACGGGGTCACGGTCGATCAGACACGGATCCAGACCGCCGATGTGGGCGACTCCGGCGGAAGCGGCTTCGTCGAGCAGCCGATCCACACCGGGACGACGCAGCACACCGTCCTGCGGGAAGGCGACCATTCGAGGTCGATCGCGTCGCCGAGCGCCGCGTTGGCTTCGCGCACCACTTCGAGTCCGCGCAGCCCGATGCCGAGGTCGACGTCCACGTGGCTGCGGACCCGGGTGGTGCCGTGGCGCAGGAACTCCCGCAGAACATTCACGGTCACTTCGACGCCGGGGATGCCGAGGTCGTCCCGCATCTTGCGCTCATGAGCAATGCGGCCGTCGGTGCCGCCCTCCCCGCCGTAGGACACCCAGTCGCGTCCCCACCAGGACTTGTCGGCGTGGGCGTGGGCGTTGACGAACCGGGCAGGGGGACCCATCGGCGGGCATCGCACCCGTCGGCCCGCTCCCCTACTCTCGGAGCATGACCACTCCGGGTCCACTGATCCTTCCGCTGCTGGATCCGATATCCAATGCCGCGAACAGTCCCGTTCCGTCCCGTTCTCACCTTAGGCTGGTGCCATGAGCTCCGTTCCCCCGCCCTCTCCCCGTCCCGGTGCACAGCCGGTGGGCCGCCAGGTCCCCGTGGTGCCGGAGAAGTCCGCGTCCCGCCTCTGGATCCTCGGCGCCTGCGGCTGCCTCGGTCTGATCGTCGCGATCTCCATGGTGATCGGCGCCTGGTTCCTCTGGGGGCAGCTCGAGGCCGGCACCCTGAAGCAGGGCGGCGAGTCCAGCCCCACCTCGGTGGATCTGAGCTCACCGGAGGAGACGCTGAAGTCGAACCTGCAGGCCACGGTGAACGGCGACTGCGAGACGGTGAAGGAGACGTTCACCCCGGATGCCGCCGCGAGCATCGACTGCGCCAAATGGTCGAAGGGCTGGCAGGGGCTGACCAAGGTCGACTACACGATCACACAGGGGCAGAAGAGCTCGGACGGCTCCCGAGTCAAACTGACGGTGGACACCCGGTTCACGTGGGAGGACGGCAGCACAGAGCCGGCCACCATCGAGGTGGAAACGGAGAATGTCAACGGACAGTGGCGGATCTTCCGCTTCGAGAAGGTCACCTGAATCCGCACGCCCGGCTCAGGCACCGATTTCGACGATGACCTTGCCCTTGGAGCGCCGGGATTCGAGCCGTTCGAACGCGGCGGCGTAGTCGTCCAGCGGGAACCGACCGTCGATCGGGAGGGTGAGGGCGCCGGAGTCCACCAGTGCCACCAGCTCCTGCAGCTCCCGGCCGTTCGGCTCCATCAGGAAGAACTCGAAGCCCAGCCCCGCGCGGGCTGCCGCGCGGCGCATCCGCCGGCTGCCCAGGCGTTCGGCGAGCAGGGCGAGGGGGATCCTCCGCTTCTGCGCTACGGGGGTAAGGCTGCCGGGCGTGGGCGGCGACCTGCACGGCGATCTGACCTACACCGCCTGCTGCACCGGTGATCAGCAGGTGCTGCCCGGCGGCCGCGTTCAGATGCCGGGGGCCGAGCCCCTGCTGACCGCCTGAGACCGGCGCGGCGCTGCTGGCCCGGCAGCAGCCCGGGGCGGCACCCGTCGGCCTACAGCCAATCCTTCTTCTTGAACAGTGCGAACAGGCCGAGCGACAGGCCGAGGATCAGGGCGACGCTCAGCCAGAAGCCGAACGCGTTGTTGAAACCGGGGTAGGGGACGTTCTGACCGAACCAGCCGGTGATCGCCGTGGGGATCGCAATCAGCGCAGCCCACGCTGCCAGCTGCTTCATGATCGTGTTCAGCCGCGCGTTCTGCAGCGACAGGTTCGTTTCGAACACGCTGGAGACCATGTCGCGCAGCGATTCCGTCCACTCGGACGCGCGCAGAACGTGATCGTAGAGGTCGTCGTACCAGGAGTCGAGCGACCCACCGGTCCGGCCACGATGTCGAATCAGCGTGTTGACCACTTCCCGCATCGGCAGCACCACTCGGCGCAGCTGGACGAGGCTCTTTCGGTACCCGTACACCTTCTGCTCGAAGTCGCTGTCCGTGCCGTCCTCTTCGAAGAGGACGTCCTCCAGGTGCTCAATCGCGTCGTCCAGATCCTGGATCACCGCGAAATGCCCGTCCACCACGGAGTCCAGCAGACCGTAGACCAGCGCCGCGGCGCCCTCCGAGATCAGATCGGGGGCGGCGTCCCAGCGGCGGACGACGTCCTCGAGGTCGAACACGCGGCCGTTGTGCGTGGTCCGGATCGTCAGCAGGCCCCGCGGGAGCACGAAGCCGCTGATGCGCGCCGGGGACAGTTCGGTGCGGACCTCCCCCTCCCCTGCCATGGAGTGCACGTCCACCCCATACACGGTGAAGAAGATGTGGTCGGCAGATCGGCTCGCCTTCGTCCGCTCATGCGGCGCGAGGGCGTCCTCCACCGCAGCGGGCGAAATGCCGAGCTGCTCCGCCAGCGCCAGCAGCTGTTCCGCAGTCGGATCCAGCAGGTCCGCCCACACCACTGTGCGGTCGTCGAGGAGCTCCTCCGCAAGCCGGGCGGGCGAGACGTGCGCCGCGATGCATTCGCCGCCGCGCCACACGCGGGCATCGGTCAGGGCGAGGTTGTCTGCGGCGGCATCGGCAGCTGCGCGCGGGGCGCGGGATCGGTCAGTCGGTTCGTCAGGGGTGTGCACGCCGCGATTCTGGCACAGGTGACTGCGGGCTCCGTCGGCCCCGAACGCTGTGCAGGTGGTGACCGGCAGTGGGGCGGAAAAGAAGGACCGCCACCCGGGTGGGGCGGCGGTCCTGTCACACACTGGGGTCGATCAGCCGATCACGGTGAGGTTCGACGCCTGCAGGCCCTTCTGGCCGCGCTCGACGTCGTACTCGACCTTCTGGCCCTCGTCGAGGGTGCGGAAGCCGTCGGCCTGGATTGCGCTGAAGTGGACGAAGACGTCCGCGGAGTTGTCGTCTGCTGCGATGAAGCCGAAGCCCTTGTCGCCGTTGAACCACTTGACGGTACCTGTAGCCATGATGAAATCCCTTCTGGCGTGGGCGCCCGCATCTCGGGCGTCCCAGGGTGCTTGCTCGATGCACGATTCAGAAGGAACTGGGCCTTGCAATGCCGACCGCCGGGGCTGTCAGCACGAACTTCACTTCCGAGCAACGATTCACACACTACCCCGGGGCGGGTGGGAGCCGGCGGGATGTGTGCCGCAGCGTTCCTTTTCACCGGGCCGTCCCACCGTGCAGAGCTGCCCCGAGGCTCGCGGGGCGGGCCTC
>NZ_JAKRNG010000041.1:0-11630 GCF_022347125.1 Helcobacillus sp. ACRRO | reverse complement strand
CCGCTGCAACGTCATCTACGCCATGCTCCGCGACGGCACCTACTACCAGCCACCGACAACCGCCCCTACCCCCGAGCCGACCGCTCTCGCGGCTTGACTCGAAACATAGGGACACCCCCCCTTTACAGAACCCCACACGACGATATCATCGCCATATGACGATTGATGCGATCCCGGCCGAGCCGCAGTTCGAGGTGGCAGAAAGTCATGCCGCGCTCTTCCATGCTCTCGCAGAACCCACACGCTTGGCTCTCCTCCAGCACCTCTCGACCGGTGAGCATCGAGTTCGCGACCTTGTCGAACACATGCACCTTGCCCAGTCGACCGTCAGCAAGCATCTCTCGTGCCTGCGCGACTGTGGTCTGGTCACCGCGCGCACTGAAGGCCGCGCATCGTGGTTCGCTCTCACCGATCTGCCCCGACTGAGCGACCTACTCGAGGCGGCTGACGACCTGCTCGACACCTCCGGGACCACCCTGTCCCTGAAGAACCACCGCGATCACGAGAACCTCGAGGACGGGGGCCTTTGATGAGCTCAGGACACGACCATTCGCACGGCGGTAGCGGATCGAGCACGGCCCGGACGCGACTCGCCATCGCCTTCACCATCACCTCCGTCATCGTGCTCGCGCAAGCGATCGGGAGCGTCGTCACCGGCAGTCTTGCTCTGCTCACGGACACGGCGCATGCCCTTGTCGACGCCTCCGGTCTGCTGGTCGCGTTGATTGCGGCGACCATGATGTTGCGCCCGGCCAGCAGCAGTAAGACCTGGGGATTCGCTCGCATCGAGGTACTGGCAGCCTTGGCCCAGGCCACGCTCCTGATCGTGGTCGGCACCTACACCGCCGTCGAGGGCATTTCGCGACTGACGGACCCCCCGGACGTTCCCTCGGGTGAGCTGCTCATCTTCGGTGTGATCGGGCTGGTCGCGAACATCGCCGCGATCCTCATCCTGGCCGGAGGCAAGGATTCGAGCCTCAACATGCGTGCCGCGTTCCTCGAGGTCCTCAATGACGCTCTCGGTTCGCTCGGCGTGATCACTGCCGCGATCGTGATTCAGCTGACCGGATTCCAGCAGGCTGATGCGCTGGCCGGTTTGTTCATCGCCGCGTTGATCGTGCCTCGGGCGTTCCGCATCATGGCCGAGACGCTCCGGATCCTCATGGAGTACACCCCGAAGGGTGTGGATCTCGATCAGGTGCGTGAGCACATCCTCGCGCTCGACCACGTCCAGGACGTCCACGACCTGCACGCCTCAGCGATCGGGAGCAATCTGCCGATCTTCTCTGCGCACGTCGTCGTCGGGGAGGAGTGCTTCGAATCGGCCCATGCACTGCGGATCCTCGAAGAGGTCCATGTCTGCGTCAGGACGCACTTCCCGATAGCGTTCGAGCACGCCACGATCCAACTGGAGAGCCCGTCCGTGCATCGAGGTGAATCCGAACGTCCCTTGCACACTTAGCACCCACGGATCCGATCGCCTCCTGACCGCAGGCGAGAGCAAAGACGGCACGCACCCCTCGATGGTGGGGTGCGCGCCGCGAGTGGTCGCTGGGCTCAGCGGAAGGAGACGAAGGTGGGATTGCCCCAGATGGTGCGCTCCGTGACCGCGCCGGGAGAGCGTCCTGCATCGACGACCTTGTCGCCGCCGGCGTAGATGCCCATGTGGCCGGGCCACACGACAAGATCGCCGGGCTGCGCCTCGGACTTGGAGATCTGGGTGCCGGCGTCGACCTGCTGGCCGGAGGTGCGCGGAAGGTCGATGCCGACCTGCTTGTAGGCGTACTGGGTCAGGCCGGAGCAATCGAAGCTCACGCCCGGGTTGCTCGAGCCCCAGGAGTAAGCGGCACCCATCTGGGTCCGTGCGGCGTCGACGATCGCCTGCCCGGTGCTGCTGGAGGAGGATGCGGGCGCAGGAACCGACGCACCACCACCGCCGACACCGGGGGCCGAACCGTTCAGGGAGCCGCGCGTCTCGGGGCCCACCACGCCATCGACCTGCAGGCCGTTGGCCTGCTGGTAGTCCTTCACCGCGCCATGGGTACGCGGGCCGAACTTCCCGTCGACGGCGAGTGAGGAACCCTCATCGTTCAGCGCGGACTGGAGCTGCTCGACCGAGGCACCCTGGGATCCCCAGCGAAGCTTCTCGGAAGAGTGCAGTGCCTGCGTCGGCGCCGGAGCAGCAGGCGCGGCGGCCTGCGTGGCCGCGGACGGCACGGTCGCAGGAGTTGCGGGTGCTGCCTGGGCCGCACCACCAGCGAAGGCGGACCCGAGCAGGACGGTGCCGAGGAGGGCGGCACCTCCGGTGCCACGCAGGGCGCGTCCGCTGTGTCGAAGGGGGGTGACTGCGCGGCCGGCCGCGCGATGGGAATTGCTCGTGGCCATGAATGTACTCCGTGAATATCCCCGCATGTATCCACGGGGTCGTCTGGCATTTGGTCGCGGCAACGTCGACAGCAGAGGACGCGTCGGGAAGGAATCTCGTACCTCGTTACCGGTGGGACCAACGTACCGACCCAAACACCCTCCCAATAGCGCCATGGGCGACCCCGACCGACGATTTCTCCTTCTCTTGAACACTCTCGTCCCATGGGCCTCGGGGTCACACCGTCTCTTTACCAAACCCCGGTGCCGCAATGGGGTCGACCTCACGAGTCGCAGTCGAGGTGGACGGGCCCGTGTCGGTCACCGGTAGCAGATCGGGAGGAGAGAGTACCTTCGTGAGGCTCAGACGACGGGCTGGAATGTGGCGATGGAGCCTTGGAGCTGATCCATCCATGAGGCCCACACTCCCGTGAGTAGCAGCAGGCCGATCGCGATGAGCAGCGCCCCGGATAGGACTCCGATGAGTCGGCGATGGCGGGCAAGTGCCCTGCTCACGCCCATCGCCCTGTCAAGTAGCAGGGCGCTGAGGACGAAGGGGATGCCCAGTCCGAGCGAGTACGCCAGGGCCAGGATCGCGCCCCGAGCCGCAGAACCTCCGTCGGCGCCGGCGTCGAGGGATAGCGCGATGATCGCGGCGTAGGTAGGGCCGATGCAGGGTGTCCAGCTCAGCCCGAAGACGAAGCCCATCAACGGGGCCCCCAGAAGGCCCGCATCAGGGCGTCTCCTGGACACCTGGACATTTCCTGTCAATCGAGGGAACATGCCCATGAAAATGAGCCCCATAAAGATAACGATGAGGCCCGCGACCCGATTGATCCATACTGCGTGCGCTTGAAGGAGATATCCCACCGCGCCAGCGAACCCGCCCAGCGCCATGAATACCACCGCGAAGCCCGCGACGAACAGCAAGCTCCCACCCAACATTCTCCCAGTTCCCTCTCGGAAAAGGGTCCCCTGTCGTCGCGCCGTCCCGGTATTCTCAGGCGTTTGCCGGGTTAGCTTGGTGGTCTTCAGTCCTTGTCCGGCAAGCCCGGAGACATAACCGAGGTAGCCCGGCACGATCGGCAGCACGCACGGCGAGAGGAACGCGATCAGGCCAGCGACAGCGGCGACGGTGATGGCCAGCAGAAGAGACCCGGACAGGGCGATCGACTGGAACGTCTCCGCGAGTCCATTGACGCTCACGCGGCTCCTTCGGCGAGAACGGCATCGAGCATCGCTCTCAGGATGGAGGGGTCGATCGCTCCAGAGATCCGGCCTGCGGCGCGGCCGTCATGGTCGAGGACGAGAGTAGTGGGGACCGCGTTGGGTGCGACTTGGCCGCGCAGCTGGTACATGATCTCTGCGTCCGAGTCCGGCAGCGAAGGGTAAGTGATCCCGTAGGTCTCCTCGAAGGCCCCGGCGGGCCCTGCCGAATCGCGGACGTTGATCCCGATGAATGAGACGCCCTGGTCGGCGTACTCCTCGTGGATGGCCTGCAGATCCGGTGCCTCCACCCGGCATGGCGGGCAGGAGGCGTACCAGACGTTGACCACCAGCACCGATCCCCAGTGGTCTCTGGAGTCGAATCGTGCACCGTCGTAGCTGGTCCCGGTGAACTCGACGGGTTCTGTGCGATCGGCGGGAGCGATCTCTGTGGTCACACCGTTGCCGGAGACGTATCCGGCGTCCTCGGAGTCGTAGCGATCGCCGGTGTCAGTGCTGCCGCAGGCAGTGAACAGACCGGTAGCGGCCATGAAACCGGTGGCGTACAGAATCCGTCGCCGGGGGTGGGCGCGCATGTGCTCGCTCCTTCAAGGTGATCGAGAGGGGACGGGTGAGAGGGGCAGGATGCGGGTTCTTCCGTGTCTAGAACAGCGTGGACCAGTAGTCCCAGAACCTCACGGCGATGAGTGTCAGGATCACGAGGTACCAGGCCACAAGGAGCGGGACGCGGAACTCGATCACGAGACGGACCGCCCGCCGCACGGCCGGAGTGGAGGTCTCTGCCAGAGCGCGGAGATGGTGGAGAGTGGTGAACCAGAACAGCGGGATGGTCACTACCCACACAACCATGCAGTAGGGGCACAGTGCCCCGATCTCGTACAGGCTCTGTCCGATCAGCCACTGCACGAAGAGCACCGCGAAGGTCACGCCTGCCTGGATGAGAACACTCATCCAGCGCGCCACACGGGCGCCGGCGAGGAACGCGAATCCGAGGGCGAGAACGGCCGCGAAGCCGGCGATGCCGAGGATCGGGTTCGGGATGCCGAAAGCTGAGGCCTGCGGGGTGTCCATCACGGAGCCGCAGGAGAGCACTGGATTGAGGCTGCACGAGGGGACGTAGCTGGGGTCCTCGATCAGAGCGATCTTCTCGACCAGCAGCACAACGGCCATGACCAAGCCAACTGCGCCGATGACGGTGAAGAGCAATCCGAGACCGCGCGGCGCCCTCGAATCCCGAGCCGCCCCGGCGGCCGGACCGTCAGCCCTCGAGTGCGGCATCGAGCGGGTCCGTGAGGTCCTCGACGCGGGTGGGCTCCAGGCGCTCCCCGTCGAGGAAGAAGGTGGGAGTGCTCGTCACACCGAGCGCCTCGGCATCGGCAGCACTCTGCTCGATACGCTCGAGGGTGGCCGGATCGTCGTAGACCTGCTCGAAGCGATCCATGTCGAGTCCGAGCTCCTCGGCATACCCGAAGAACGCCTCCCGCTGGGACGTCTCCTGGTGACTCCACTCGGCCGCGTTGTCGAACAGCGCCTTGTACATGGCTTCGAACTCGCCCTGCTCTCCGGCGGCCTCAGCCGCCTTGGCGGCTTCAACGGAGTTGCCGTGCAAGGGCAGGTAGCGGACCACGAAGGTCACCCGGTCGCCGTATTCGGCACGAATCTCTTCGACCGCGGGATACAGGGATAGACAGGCTTCACATTCGAAGTCGAGGTACTCCACGAAGACGGCATCGCCACCTTCCGAAAGCCGCGGGCTGTCCTCTCGAACGAGCTGACCCGTCGCGGTTCCCGTGGCCTCCGAGGGTGCCGTCTGATCTTCCTTGGGGTCGAGAAAGATCACGAACCCCGCGAAGACCAGGGCGGCTACGGCGATCAGCCCCAATGTGAGCTTGACACTCCTGCTCATGCGGGTCCTCCTGTGGTCGTCGGCTTTCGCAAATCGTCTCGGACGTGGCTGGGTGACTCCTGCGCAGCGGCGTGGCTGCGTGTCCGGGCGGCGCGCATTCCGTTGGCAATGACGGCCACCTCGGCGACCTCATGGACCAGGACGACCGCAGCGAGACCGAGGACTCCACTCAGTGCGAGGGGGAGGAGCACGACGATGATCAACAGCGACAGGGCAATGTTCTGGGTGATGATGCGCCGTCCACGACGTGCATGGTCGAAGGCGGCCGGGAGGAGGCGCAGGTCGTGCCCGGTGAATGCGATGTCGGCCGACTCAATGGCTGCATCCGAACCGGTGGCGCCCATCGCTATCCCGATGTCCGCGGCGGCCAGTGCTGGGGCGTCGTTGATGCCGTCACCAATCATCGCCACCGGAGCAGTGCGGGAGAGCTCGCTGATCGCGGCAGCTTTATCCTCGGGGCGCAGCGCGGCCCGGACGTCGCTGATCCCGGCCTGGGTTGCGAGGGCTTGCGCGGTGCGCAGGTTGTCTCCGGTGAGCATGGTGATCCCGATGCCTCGGTCGCTGAGGGTGCGGATCACCTCGGGAACTTCCGGCCGCAGCTCATCGCGTACTCCGATCGCCCCGACCGGCTCATGCTCGTGGTGCACGATGACCACGGTCATGCCCTGAGTCTCGAGTTCCTCTACTCGCTCCGCGAGTGCGCCCGATGCCAGCCAGCGCGGGCTTCCGACCGTGATCACGGCTCCGCCCACGACTCCCTGGATTCCCTGACCAGCCAGCTCCGTCACTTCGGTCGCCTTCGGTGCTTCGGGTGCAGCGGCGGTGATCGCGGCTGCCAGCGGGTGGGTACTGTGCTGCTCGAGCGCGGCCGCCCAGGCCACTACCTCGCTTTCGACTGCATCGGCAGTGAGGACGGCGGTGACGGTCGGCTGATTACGAGTCAGGGTGCCTGTCTTATCGAGAGCGACGTGGCGGATGCCGCCAAAGCGTTCGAAGATCGCACCGGACTTGATGACCACCCCGAACTTGCTGGCCGAGCCGATCGCCGCGACCACGGTGATCGGTACGGAAATCGCTAGCGCGCACGGCGATGCGGCGACCAGGACCACCAGTGCGCGGGTGATCCACAACTCCGGATCGCCGAGTATCGATCCGATCAGCGCGACCAAGGTCGCAAGGATCAGCACCCCGGGAACCAAAGGGCGGGCGATGCGGTCGGCGAGACGGGCGCGGTCGCCCTTTTCGGCTTGGGCCTGCTCGACCAGCTCCACGATAGTGGTCAGCGAGTTGTCCGTCCCCGCTGCGGTCGCCTCGACCTCGAGAGCTCCGGCGTTGTTGATCGCCCCTGCCGAAACCGCATCGCCAGGTTCGACCTCGACGGGAATCGACTCCCCGGTGATCGCGGAAGTGTCCAGACTGCTGTGCCCTGAGCGCACAATCCCGTCGGTCGCGATCCGCTCACCGGCGCGCACCAGCATCACCTGACCCGCTGTCAGCTCCCGTGCGGCGATCGAAGTCCACGCACCGTCGATGGAGACGGACGCGGTGTCGGGGACCAGCTTCAACAGGGCCCGCAGCCCGCCACGGGCCCGGTCCATCGCCTTATCCTCCAGCGCTTCGGCGATCGAGTAGAGGAACGCCAGTGCCGCGGCTTCCTCGACGTAGCCCAGGATCACCGCACCGACCGCGCTGATCGTCATCAGCAGACTGATGCCGAGCCTGCCCTTGAGCAGTGCCCGGATCGCGCCGGGCGTGAACGTTGAGGCGCCTAGAAGCAGGCCACTCCAGAAAAACGCAAGGGCGGGTATCTCCGCGCCGGACCACTCACAAAGGAGGCCAGTAAGAAACGCGATCCCGGAGAGCACGGGAAGGAGCACCTCGCGGTCCTTCCACCAGGGCCCGTCACCGTCGTCGTGATCGTCGACGTCGACGCTGTTCACCTGCGGATCCGTCACCGCGCTCACGCGAGAGCCCCCGCATCGCAGCAGCCCGGGACCGGGCAAGCAGGATTGAGGCACACGGCACTCTCATCGACCGCGAGAGTCACCTCGACCAGCGCGTTCAAGGCCGCGGTGAGGTGCGGATCGGAGATTTCATACCGGGTCTGCCGTCCCTCCGGCTCGGCGACCACGATCCCAAAGTCCCGTAGACAACTTAGATGGTTCGATACGTTCGACCGCGTCAACTCAAGCTCGCGTGAGAGCACTGCTGGATAGCTCGGAGCCTCCAGAAGTGTCAGCAAGATTCGTGACCGCGTCGGATCTGCCATCGCACGGCCCAGGCGGTTCATGATGTCCAAACGAGAAGCAATAGTCAGCACAGGCTGACCATACAGTAGTCGCTGACCACTATGGAAGATCATGGCCGGAGCCAGGGTTCCCGCACCGGCCTCTCCACTGCTGCCGGTGCGTAACCGTGCATCAGTCCCCGTCAATGCAGGGCAGGACGATCATGTAGGTCACAGCGATAGAGCTAGACCTTCGAGTCGACTGGAAGGTCTAGCCTTCGGTGGTGCGAATCTCCGAGGTCGCAGCCCGGTCGGGTGTTCCCGCGACCACGCTGCGCTACTACGACACCATCGGTCTCATTGGGGCCCGCCGGGAAGCCAACGGGTACCGGTCCTATGACGACACCGTGTTAGAGCGCCTGGCCTTCATCGAGGCGGCCAAAGCCCTGTCACTGCCGCTCACCGAGATCGCGGGCCTGCTGGTCGTGGTCGAGGAGGAAACCTGCACGCAGGTCCGTGAGGCCCTGGCTCCCCGGCTGGCCGACCGCCTCCGAGAGGTCGATGAGCACCTCGCGGCGCTACAGCGGCTGCGGAATCAACTCGACTCTGCGAACCAGCGCGTCACCGCATGCCCGGACAGCGGCGCCGCGTGCCGCAGCGAATGCATCCTCCTAGATGACCGCCACCAGCCCTGTACCTCCCGTGATGCCCACGAAGGAGATCCCCGACTGTGAATCGCCTTGTCTCCTGGTGGGACACCCACCAGATCACCCTGTACCTGGCCGCTATCGCAGCCGGCGCCACACTTGGACTGGCTGCGCCAGGGCTCGCGCCGACGTTGGAGCACTCCATCGAGCCGGTGTTGATGCTGCTGCTGTTCGCCACGTTCCTGAGCGTGCCCCTGATCGAACTCGGCCAGGCATTCCGCGACCGGAGGTTCTTAGGCACCGTGCTCGTGGCGAACTTCGCGATCGTGCCGCTGCTGGCCTGGGCGCTATCACGGTTCGTCGCGGACGACCAAGGGCTCCTGCTCGGCGTGCTTCTGGTGCTGCTGACCCCATGCATCGACTACGTCATCGTCTTCACAGGCCTGGCTGGCGGAGCGCACGCGAAACTGCTGGCAGCAGCGCCCTTGCTGATGCTCCTCCAACTGGCGTTGTTGCCGCTGTACCTGTTCGTTTTCGCGGGCCGCGAGGTCGTCGGCGTGATCGACGTGGCCCCGTTTGTGGAAGCGTTCGTGCTGCTGATCGTGGTGCCGCTGGCCGCGGCGACGGCCGTGCAGGCGCTGGCGCGCCGTCACCAGTCGGGCCGAGCCATCGAAGGCGCAATGGCGCGGGCCATGGTTCCGCTGATGATGATCACCCTCGCGACCGTGATCGGTTCCCAGATCGCTGCGGTCGGCTCGCAGATCGGGACCCTGGCACGCCTCCTCCCCCTCTACACCGGATTCGTCGTTGGGGCTGTTCTCATCGGTGCGGTTGCCTCAAGAGCCACGAGGCTGGATACGCCATCGACGCGGGCGGTGATGTTCTCCGTCTCCACCCGCAACTCCCTGGTCGTCCTTCCCCTCGCACTGGCCCTCCCAGACGCATTTGCGATCGCGCCACTCGCAGTTGTCACCCAGACCCTGGTCGAACTCATCGCCATGGTCATCCTCGTCCGAATCGTGCCCGCAATCGTCCCGGGGACCAAAGAAACGGCCGTCCCGTAACCGACTGCCTCGAACTTGAGCGCTCTGTCCCCGCCGGGACTTTCGTGACAGACCTGCCTGCCATGCAGCGCCGAACACCTCAACAGGACATCCGGAAGACCTACTCCCTGGCCAACCGAGCACCTGCGGCACGAGATCCGAACACCTTCGCGCGAGGGTCGGCCGCGAGAACAATGCTCAACCGAACGATACCGTCCCCCGGCAATCTGAGTGCGAGTGGCCAGGCGAGCCGTTGCGGCAAACCTGCGGACGGGTTCAGGTCTGTCGCAGCACGGTCTGCGCTGAGTGCTTGCCCCGGGTCGTAGCGATCCGGGGCATGCGCGGTACCGCTTCGCGTCCGACAGGTGAGTCTGCGTGCCTAGAAGTCCCAGTCGTCGTCGCTGGTGTGCTCGGCCTTGCCGATGATGTACGACGATCCGCTTCCGCTGAAGAAGTCGTGGTTCTCGTCGGCGTTGGGGGCGAGGGCGGCGAGGATCTCTGGGCTGACTGACGTCTCCTCGGCGGTGAACCGTGCCGGGTAGCCGAGGTTCATGAGGGATTTGTTCGCGTTGTAGCGCACGAAGGCGGCGACGTCGCCCATCAGGCCGAGGGGTTCGTAGAGCTCGCCTGAGTAGTCGAGCTCGAGGTCGTAGAGCTCTTCGAGCAGGGTGTACGTGAACTCCTTCATCTCGTCGCGGCGGTTGGGGTGAGCCTCGAGGCCGCGCTGGTACTTGTAGCCCGAGTAGTAGCCGTGCACGGCCTTGTCGCGCAGGATGAGTCGGATCATGTCGGCGGTGTTGGTCAGGGTGGCGTGCACGGAGAAGTGCAGCGGCAGGTAGAAGCCGGCGTAGAGCAGAAGGCTGGAGAGCAGGGTGGAGGACACCTTCCGCTTTAACGGGTCGGGCCCGTAGTAGTACTGGAGCACCTTCTTGCATCGCGCTTGAAGCAGGTCGTTTCCGATCGCCCAGCGGTAGGCCTCATCGATCTCTCGGGTACTGGTCAGGGTCGAGAACACCGAGGAGTACGAGCGGGCGTGGACGGACTGCATGAAGGCGATGTTGGTGTAGACGGCTTCCTCGTGCTCTGTGCGGGCGTCCTGGATCTGGCAGATCTCCCCGACGGTGGCCTGCACGGTGTCGAGCATGGTAAGGCCGGTGAAGACTCGCATGGTGAGGGTTCGTTCATGGGGCGCGAGTGCGTGCCAGGCCTGGTGGTCGTTGGACAGGGGCACCTTCTCGGGCAGCCAGAAGTTCGCGGTCAGGCGGTTCCAGATCTCGAGGTCCTTCTCGTCGCTCACGCGGTTCCAGTTGATCGGACGCAGCGGTGCGCTGGGGTCGTGTCGGTATGCCGGAGGGGTGATGGAGCCTTCTACGGCTGTTGTGGCGGTCATGCTGTTCTCCTCTGTTCGTTGTTCTTGTCGTTCGTCGTGGCTGTCCGTTGCCAGAACAGGTCGAGCCCTTCGTTCACGCACTCAATATCGCGCTGGGTGCCCAGGAGTTCGAAGCGATAGAGCTCTGGGACACCGCACTTTCGGGAGATGACTGGGCCGGCGAGGCAGTAGTGCTCGCCGAAGTTGGTGTTGCCTGCGGTGATCACCCCGCGCAGCAGCGCACGGTTGGCGGGATCGTTGAGGAAGGCGATGACCTGCTTCGGCACGGCCCCGGCCTGCTCGCCGCCGCCGTAGGTGGGGACCACCAGAACGAAGGGGCGGCACACGCGGACCATCCCCTCGACACGGGGGCGGAGCGGGATCCGCACCGCAGGCCGCCCCAGCCTCTCCACGAAGCGCAGCGTGTTCTCGGAGACGCTGGAGAAGAACACGAGATCTGCTGACTCCTGTGGCGTCAGGTCACGTGTTCCGAGTCCCGGTGCTGCGCGCTCGATGCCTGCCGTCATCGATCCCTCCTTCGTCGTCGTCCCATCCGACTGACCTCGAACTACTAGATGTTGGGTCTGCACTCCGCGGGGGTGACACATGTAGTTATATCAGTCCTGGCAGCCCTCGACCATACGCCACGCCGGGTTTGCAACTTCGGCATACCGAACCATACGATCTGAGGGTCCGGAAGTGGCCACGCCTGTGGCCGCGAACGAAGAGAGGTCGCCGATGCACATGCGAGGACGATGGAAGGCTGCGCTCGGCGCAGTCGTTGCGAGTGCGGCGCTGGTGCTCACCGGCTGCTCCGCTGGGGCCAGGCCGGATGCTGCCGACGACG
>NZ_JAKRNG010000040.1:0-12720 GCF_022347125.1 Helcobacillus sp. ACRRO | reverse complement strand
GGACGGTGCGGATGGCGGCGGGGCGGTCGAGCGTGATGGTCACAGGAGTCTCCGATGATGCGAAGGGGCGGTTCTTCGCCGGGATCCCTGCTGGTGGTCGCGTCTGCGCGATCCGTTCCTCAGCGGTCGGCCTGGGCGGCGATGTCGCCTGCCTGCTCGGCCTGGTGGGGTGTGCTCCCGGCTGGGCACCTGGAGCCCGCGTCTGCTTGACCGGCTCCTGTCAGCCGGTTCCTCCGCGAGGGTGCGCTCAGAAGCGCGGCTGACTCTGCATCATCTGCATCATCATCGCGCGCATCATGGCGGCACCGGTGGTCGGTGTCGCTGCGGGATGCACGTGATGGGTCATGGCCTCAACTATCGACCAGAGCCGCGCATCTGGCAAACAGCCGTTCACATAATGAAACGCGGACCGGGAAGCACCCGGCCCGCGCTGTGGTTCGCTGACGCCGTCGGCCCCTCCGGGACGGTCAGCAGGGGAGGCTCAGTCGACCACGCCGAAGAGGCGGTCGCCGGCATCGCCCAGGCCGGGCACGATGTAGCCGCGCTCGTTGAGATGATCATCGACCGCCGCGGTGACCACGGTGAGGTTGACGTCCTCCGCGATGGACTCCTCCAGGGTCTTCAGACCCTCCGGTGCGCACACGAGGGTCACGCAGGTGACGTCCTTCGCGCCGCGCTCCAGCAGGTACTCCACCGCGGCGATGAGGGTGTGGCCGGTGGCGAGCATCGGATCCAGCACGAAGCACTGACGGCCCGTCAGGTCCTCCGGCAGTCGGTTCGCGTAGGTGGTGACCTCGAGGGTCTCGTCATTGCGGACCATGCCGAGGAAGCCGACCTCGCCGGTGGGGATGAGGCGGGTGAGGCCGTCGAGCATGCCGAGGCCGGCACGCAGGATCGGCACGATCATCGGCTGCGGATCGGTGATCTTCATGCCGGTGGTGGGCGCGACCGGGGTGTTGATGCCGGACGGCGCCACAGCAACGCTGCGGGTCGCTTCGTAGGCCAGGAGGGTGACGAGCTCATCGGCGAGCTGGCGGAACACAGAGCTCGGCGTCTTCTTGTCGCGGAGAACAGTCAGCTTGTGGGCCACCAGAGGGTGGTCGATCTCAAGAACGCGCATGCCAGGATCCTACCGAACGGGGCCGGGACTACGGTGTCCTTCACCGCTCGGTACACTTCCCTGGAGCATCCGTCGGCCGGCAGGGGAGGCACGCATGAGCGACCACGACCTGATGGAGCCCGCCCTGAGGGAGGCCCGCGCCGCCTGCGCGCCCCCGCGGCACGACGTCCCCATCGGCGCCGCCGTCTACGCGCCGGACGGCACGCTCCTCGCAGCCGCCGGCAACCGCCGAGAGGCCGACCAGGACCCCACCGCGCACGCCGAAGTCCTCGCCCTGCGCGAGGCGGCGCGCGTCACGGGCCGCTGGAACCTCGATGGCTGCACTCTCGCCATCACGCTCGAGCCGTGCACGATGTGCGCGGGCGCGATCGTCCTCTCCCGGGTGCGGCGTGTTGTGGTGGGTGCGATGGATCCGAAGGCCGGCGCCGCCGGATCCCTGTTCGACCTCGTGCGGGAACCGCGCCTCAACCACCGGGTGGAGCTCACCTGCGGCGTGCGGGCCGAGGAGTGCGGGGCAATGCTGAAGGACTTCTTCCGCTCACTGCGCAAGGAGCGGGCGGCCCGCCGGCGCGCCGCGCGGGAGGCGACCGACGGGCCCGCGGATCAGGCCTCGTCCTCCGGGGCCGCCTGACCGGTGTAGAAAGCCGCGGTGCGCTCCGCCGCCTGCGCCGCCGCCTCGGGGTCCCCGCCGCCAGCGGCGTGCGCCTGCCCCCAGGCCCGCGCGGCGCCCTCGATGTAGGCGCGTCCCTGCTCGTCCTCGTGCAGGTGCGCCATCTCCTCCGGGGCGGCCGACGGGTCCCCCGCGAGGAACCGCGCGAGCGCCAGCAGCGCGCCCTCCCACGCCACGCCGACGGCGCCCGGACCGAACCGGTCCCAGTGCTCCCCGCCGGGAACCACGTGCGTCAGGGTGACCTGTGTTCCTCCCGCCGGGTGCTCCGCGAGCGACGCGGTGAACGTGGTGGACTGCCCCATCGACTCCCAGGTGAGGGCGAAGTTCGTGGGACGCTCGCAGCGGGTGATGGTGCCAGAGGCGCCGTTGGTGGGCAGCGTGTAGTCGCCGCCTTCGCGCAGATCGCCCTCGGCGGGACCGAACCAGCCGGGGAGCTGATCGGGGTCGGTGAGGGCCTGCCAGACCGCTTCGATGCCGGCTTCGACGGTGCGGGACACGGTGACGGTGGAGACCGGTCCGGCGGCGAGGACCGCTCGGTGGGCGTTGGACAGTTCGACTGCTGCGTTGATCGACATGCCCCCCAGCGTACGGACCGTGCAGGAGCGCTGGGTCACAGCCGCGGTGTGGGACGGCGCACGTCGCAGGCGGGGAGTGTTTCAGTCTGTGAACGGACACTCTCCTGACGTGACCCCTTCGTGTCTTTAATTGGCACGTGATCACTCTTGAGAATCTGACCAAGGTCTTCCCGGGCCCCGGTGGTGGAGCGGATGTCGTCGCCCTCGACGACATCTCCCTGCACATCGAGCCCGGCGAGATCCACGGCATCGTGGGCCGCTCCGGTGCCGGCAAGTCCACCCTGATCCGCTGCCTGACGGGTCTGGAGAAGCCCACCAGCGGCTCCGTCACCATCGGCGGCACCGCTGTGTCCGGGCTGGAGGGCAAGCAGCTGCGCGCCGCCCGCCGCAAGATCGGCATGGTGTTCCAGCACGCGAACCTGCTGGACTCCCGCACCGCGGCGCAGAACATTGCCCACCCCCTGCAGATCGCCGGCACCCCGAAAGCGGAGATCAAACGGCGTGTGGCCGAACTGGTGAAGCTGGTGGGGCTGGAGGGCCGCGAGGACAACTACCCCGCGCAGCTGTCCGGCGGCCAGATCCAGCGCGTCGGCATCGCTCGCGGTCTCGCCGTCAACCCCGAGGTGCTGCTGTGCGATGAGCCGACGAGCGCGCTCGACCCCGGCACCACCCGCCAGATCCTCGACCTGATCCGCTCCCTGCGGGACCGCTTCGGCATCACGGTCATCTTCATCACCCACGAGATGGCGGTTGTGCGAGAGATCTGCGACCACGTGTCCCTGCTGGAGCACGGCCAGCTGGTGCAGACGGGGTCGCTGCTGGAGGTGGCGTCCGATCCGTCGGGCCGTCTCGCGCAGGAGCTGATCCCGCTGCCTCCGGCGCCGACGGGGCTGAACGCCCGCGTGGTCAACCTCGACTACGGCGACTCGACGTCGCTGCGCACCACGGAGGACCTGATCGCGTTCGCGAACACGCACGGCGCCGAGGCGAGCCTCGTGGCCGGCACCATCGAGACGATCAGCGGAGTGCAGGTGGGCCGGATCCAGCTGGCTCTGCGCAACTCCTCGGGCCGGCCCGTGTCCGATGAGGGGCTCGCCGGGTTCATCGCCGCCTGCGAAGCCGAAGACGTCCTTGCCGAGGAGGTGGATGCGCGATGAACAAGCTCTCCGAATGGTTCTCCGACCCGGTGTTCACCTCGACCACCGTCAACTCGTCGCTGTGGATCAATACGTGGCTGACCATCTACATGACACTGTGGACGATGATCCTCACCGTCCTCATCGGCGTGCCGCTGGGCGTGCTCCTGTTCGAGACGCGCCGCTCCCGCTCAGCGCTGGCGCGCCGCCTCAACGCGGTCGTCGGGTTCATCGTGAACGTGCTGCGCTCGTTCCCGTTCGTCATCCTCATCATCGCGCTGATCCCGCTCACCTCGGCGATCATGGGCCGCGCAACGGGGCCCGACGCCGCCATCGTGTCCCTCACGATCGCGTCCGTGCCGTTCCTGGCCCGGCTGGTGGAGGCGGCGCTGCGCGACCTGCCCGCCGGCAAGATCGAGGCGGTCGCGATGATGGGCGCGAGCCGCATGCAGATCATCCGGCAGGTGCTGATCGCCGAGGCGATGCCGGGCCTGATCGCGGCGATCACCACGACAACGATCGCGGTCATCGGGTACACGGCGATGGCGGGCACCGTCGGCGCCGGCGGCCTCGGTGACCTCGCGTTCCGCCGCGGCTACCAGAACTACAACTCGCTCGTCATGGTCGCCACCGTCGTGGTGCTCGTGGTGATCGTGATCCTCGTGCAGGTCATCGGCGACTGGCTGGCCCGCCGGGTGGACCACCGCGCCCGGTCCTGAGGGCCGACGGGGGCCGCCGAGGCTCCGCACCGGGCTTCTCGCCCGCGTCCGTCGGCCTGCCTTCGGCGCAGCCGCCCCACGGGTGCCCGCGCGCCCCGTCATGTCCGTTCATATATTTCGTTCCTCAGCAGGCCGCCCGCGCATGCTGATCACCACCACCCCCTCGTAAGGAGACCCCATGTCTGATTCCACTGCACGCGCGCGTGCCCTCACCGGTGCCGCGCTGTCGCGCCGCTCCCTGTTCGCCGCCGGTGCTTCCGTGGCCGGGCTCGGCGTCCTCGCCGCCTGCGGCGCGGGCGTGGACACGAAGGCGGGCGAGAAGGGCACGGTCGTGGTCGGCGCCAGCCCCGTTCCGCACGCGAAGATCCTCGAGTTCGTGCGCGACAACCTCGCGGAGAAGGAGGGCCTGACGGTCGAGGTCCGGGAGTACACCGACTACATCCTCCCCAACAAGGACCTCGCCTCGAAGGATCTGGACGCGAACTTCTACATGTCGATCCCGTACTTCGACACCGAGGTGAAGGCGAACAGCTACAAGTTCACCGCCGGAAAGCCGGTGCACGTGGAACCGCTGGGCCTGTACTCGGAGAAGGCGAAGTCCACCGACGACATCCCCGAAGGCTCCGAGATCGCCATCCCGAACGATCCGACGAACCGCGGCCGCGCACTGTCGCTGCTGGAGTCCGCCGGCCTGATCAAGCTGAAGAGCGGCCTGGCGCCGAACTCCGCGACCGCTGAGGACGTCGAGGAGAACTCGAAGAAGCTGAAGTTCACGGAGCTGGAGGCGGCGATGATCGCCCGCACGCTGAAGGACTTCGGCGCCGGCGTGGTCAACGGCAACTACGCGATCGAGGCGAAGCTGAACCCGTCCGAGGATTCGATCTTCCTGGAGCCGGCGAAGGACAACCCGAACGCGAACATCCTCGCGTGGCGCACCGAGGACGACTCCAACGAGGACATCAAGAAGCTGGAGAAGCTGCTGCACTCGCCCGAGGTGAAGAAGTTCATCGAGGAGACCTACACCGACGGCTCCGTTCTGCCCGCGTTCTGACAGCGGCCCACCGCCTCCTCACCGAACCCGGCCCGGATTGTCCTTTTCGGCTATCCTGGTCGGGTTCGGCCATGTGAGCATTCGCCGGTTGGCCGACGGGTGCAGTGACCACCATCGATGGTGCCTGCGAGCCCCACTTCCCCCGATTCCTGACCCGATTCCTCAGCAGAGAAGAGTCCCCACCATGTCCAACCCGCCGCAGCCTCCGCAGGGCGGCTCGCACGCCGCCGGCGGTTCCGCCAACGGCGTGCCGCCGTCCCAGCCGTCCGCGCCCGAGCAGTCCTGGGGTCAGTACCCGTCGGCCGCGCCGGCCCCGCAGGGCCAGCACCCGTCGGCCGCTCCAGCGCCGGAGGGCCACGCCGCGCAGGCCCAGCCGCCGCACCCGGCGCATCCCGGCCAGCCCGCCCAGCAGCAGGCGCAGCCGGGCCAGCCGATGCAGGGCGGCCAGCAGCTTGCACCGCAGGGCCAGCAGGCCCAGCCGCAGGCCGGTCAGCAGTTCCACGGCCAGCAGCACTCCGAACCGACCGCGGAGCAGATGAAGGCGCACCTGTCCGGTCAGATGGAGCGCTTCGGCATCTCCAACCCGCTGCCGGCGATCCTCGCAGCGCTCGCCACCTACGGCGCCGGTCTCGTCGCCGCGATCATTACCCTCGTCTCGCTCGTGATCGCCGGCGCGATCGGGGCGTCCGGATCCTCGAGCACCACCGACATCAGCGAAGGCATCACCGGCATGGATGCCGACGGCGTGGGCGCCATCATCGGCCTGCCGTTCCAGTTGGTCGCTATGGCCTGCTTCGCCGCGCTGAACCTCGTGTACGACGGTGAGGAGGAATTTGCGATCCGCTTCGTGCCGATCCTCGTGTTCCTCACCATCCTCGTGTTCGGCTTCCTCGCCGGCCGCTTCATCCAGAAGCGCAGCCATCAGCCATCGCTGCTGCACATCGCGGTGTCCTCGCTGATCGCCGGGTTCCCCATCGCGGTGATCGGCACACTGCTGCCGTTCATCTTCGCAATCCGCGAGTCGGACGCCCGCCTGGATGCGGCCGGCCCGGGCGGCTTCTTCGGCCTCTGGTTCGTGTTCTCCCTGGTGCTGGCAGTGGGCCAGTTCTCGGGTGCGCAGCGTCCCCGCTGGTGGGCTGCTGTGCGCGAACTGTTCGCCGGCTTCCGCCTGGCGTTCGTCCACGCGCTGATCCTCGCCGTGGTCATGGTCGTCGGGTTCTTCCTGTACGGACTGTTCCAGGGAGTGGGCTTCACCGACCTGCTCTCCATGGTGTTCGTCCTGCCCCTGCTCGGCGGCGCTTTCGGCGGTCTCGGGGTTGCGATCGCGTCCCTCGCCGGCATCACCGTGTCCTATTCGGGCTACGGCGCCTCCGGGGCGGACGTGCTGACCCTGTTCAGCACGCCCTGGTACGTGATCCTCCTGGTCCTCCTGCTGGATGTTGTGCTGCTGGTGGCGATGGCGGTGCTGTGGTCCCGTGGTCGCCGAGTGGTCCCGGGGAACATGCTGTCCATCGTGACGTCGTGGCTTGCGCTGCCCACCGCGTACTTCCTCGCCGGCATCGCCCTGACCGCGATCTCCACCCTCAACGGCGGGACGAGTCTGCTGGACGGCGGATTCGGCTCGCTCGGCGGCAGCCTCGGTGCCCCGCTGTGGGCGCCGTTCCTGTTCGCCATCTGGGGCTTCGTGGTGGAGCTGCTGGCGCGCTTCGGCGGCCCGTTCATCACCCCGTTCATTCCGGAGGCGCTGACCAGCTGGATCCGCCGCAGCCGCCTGTCCGGCAGTCACTACGCTCCGCGTGAGGATGCGCTGGTCGACTCCCAGCCGCTCGCCGCGCTGCAGCTCGGTATGCCGGCTGCTGGTGCCGGTGCTGGTGCGGCGGCAGGTGGTGCCGGGCAGTCCGCCGGCAACGGTCAGCCTGCTCAGCCGGTGCACCCGGGCCAGCCGATGCAGAGCGCACCTCAGCAGTCCGCGCCGTACCCGCCGCAGCAGAGTGCCCCACATGCACCGCAGCAGAGTGCCCCGCATGCACCGCAGCAGTCCGCGCAGCAGGCGCCGTTCGACCAGAACGCCTACCCGCAGTCTGCGCCGCAGGCACCGGGCCAGACCGGTGAGCAGCAGTACGGCTCCGCCCAGCCCGGTCAGCCGAACTCCGCTCCGCCGGCGCCGGGCTACCCGAATTCGGCGCCGCAGGCACCGGGGTACCCGAATTCGGCACCGCCGGCGCCGGGAAGCACCGGTGAGCAGCCGCAGCAGTGGCGACCCACCCAGGACGGCCAGCAGAACTGACCTGCTGGACCCGGTCAGCAGAACTGGCCCGCTGTCCCCGGTCAGCCTTGGCGGGCTGAACTCTGGAAGAGAAAACCACCTCTGGAACGCTCCAGAGGTGGTTTTCTCTTCTGAATTCTGGGTGTCGCGGTGATTGACGCCGCGTCCCGATCCGCAGCGGACGCTCCCCTCAGCAGCGGGTGCTCCCGCGCTCGGATCAGCGAGCGGAGTCAGGCGCGTCGGTGCGGCGACCGCGTGGCAGCAGGCCCTCGCCGCTGGCGACGCGTCGAACAGTCCTGATGATCATCATGATCAGCAGGATCACGCCCACGTAGCCGTTGATCACGTACACCAGGTTGACCATGTCGCTGAACGGCAGGATCAGGCCGATCACGGTGCCGAGTGCCGCCAGCCCCACCGTCAGGTACTTGAAGTTCGGGGTGCGGTCGGCGAAGAAGCGCGAGGCAACAGTCCACAGCAGCGGCACTGCGGTGGTGTAGATGCCGGCGACCACCATCACGGAGATGCCGGAGGCCAGCAGCGGGCTGATGTCGGAGGCGAGCGTCAGCATCGGAATCTCCGAGGTGCCCACGTGCGCGATGTTCGCCAGCAGACCCATGCCGACGATGGAGCAGGCGATGGCGAACGCGGTGCCGCCGAGGATGCCGCCGGCGACTCCTTCCTTCTGCGACCGGGTGGACTTGCCCAGCGCCGTCAGGAACGCTGCGAGCCACAGCATGCAGAAGCCCACGTACGACAGGGCCGACATGAACCAGTTGGAGGACGCCTGCTTGACCTCGAGGGTGGGCAGGAGGGCGACCCCGTCGGCCAGGCCCGACGGGTTCCGCAGCACGCCCACGAGGCCGAGGGCGATGGCGACCACGACGATCAGCGGGCCGATCTTGCCGATGACGTCCACCAACGACTTCAGACCGAACCACACGCTGAGGCCGACGGCGATCGCAAGCGCCACACCGCCGATGTACGGAGAGAGGCCGTAGTGCTCCTTGAAGACGGCGCCGGCGCCGGACACCATCACGGTGAAGCTGAGGAACACGAACAGGGTGGAGAAGTAGTCGAAGCCGGTGCCGAGGATGCGGCCGCAGTAGTACTGAAAGATGCTGGAGGGGCGCTCGTACTGTTCGGCGCGGCCCACCGTCAGGAACTCGACCGAGACGTAGCTGATGAGGATGAGCGTGACCAGGGCGGTGCCGAAGATCCCCCAGTAGCCGTAGGAGGCGAAGTACTGGAGGATCTCCTGGCCGGTGGCGAAGCCGGAGCCGATGAGGAAGGCGAGGATGGCGCCTGCGTAGGTGAGGATGCGCAGCGCACTGGACTTCTCGGTTGTGGCGAGGTGCGCGCGGGTTGGCGAAGAGGTGGTCGCCATGGGGATTCTCCTTCACTGGTGTGCACATCGATGTGCAGCAGCTAAGTTGTGGACGACTGATATATCAGGGTTGCGGTGATGCTAGCCCGTCGTGACCCACGTCGCAACCTCTGCCCGCGGTGGCGCCGTCCCCGCCTGTCCCGCGCCGCCCCGTCCGGCTCCCGACCCGACGTTGAGAAGAATGATCCACCCCTGGAGCGCTCCAGAGGTGGATCATTCACCGGGATTTCGCCGGTCGGGTCCGGCGCTGGCGTCAGACGGTCAGTCCGCCGTCAGCAGCTGCGTCGCGTCGATCTGATCGAGCAGGAATGCGAGCTGCTCGGCGCGCTCCTCCCACTTCGCGTAGCGTCCCGAACGACCGCCGTGCCCGGCGACCATCTCCAGCTTGAACAGGATCGGACGGTCCGGGATCGGCGCTGCCTCCTCGGGGCGGCCGCTGTAGTTGGAGGTCTCTTCGCGCAGGCGGGCCACCCATTTCGCCGGTTCCACGAAGAACACGCGGATGTCGTTGAGGCTCGTGGTGGCGAGGGTCGCGGGGTACTGGACGTCGCGGATGTTCTCGGTCGGGGAGTACCCCTTCATGTAGCGGTACACCTCCGGGTCCTCCAGCGGGTTGCCCCACTCCTCCCATTCGCCCACGGTCAGCGGCAGACTCGGGTCGAGGATGGTGGTGAGTGCGTCCACGAAGGGGACGGCGGCGTGGATCGCGCGGAACTTCTCCGGCGCCAGGTTCGCGACGGCGCCCATCAGCAGGCCGCCGGCGGAGCCGCCCTCAGCGGCGATGCGGTCCGGGTGGAACCAGCCCTCGTCCACGAGGAACTGGGCGCAGTCCACGAAGTCGGTGAAGGTGTTCTTCTTCTTCTTCAGCATCTTGCCGTTGTCGTACCAGTCGCGGCCCATCTCGCCGCCGCCGCGGATGTGCGCGATGGCGACCACGACGCCGCGGTCCAGCATGCTCAGCCAGCTCGGCACGAGGGAGGGATCGGACGGGATCTCGTACGACCCGTACCCGTAGAGGAAGCCGGGGTTGCCGCCGTCGGGCTTCACCTCGGCGCGGTGCACGAGGGAGATGGGGATGGCGGTGCCGTCCTGCGCGGTGGCCCAGAGCCGGTGCTCGCGGTACTGGCGGGCATCGAAGTTGGGGACGTTCTTGACCTTGAGGATGGTGGGCTGCTGCTGGGGCCCGGCGGTTGCGTCGATCTCGGCGATGGTGAGCGGGGTGAGCATGGACTGCAGGGCGTAGCGCACGGTGGTCTGCTCGAACAGGTTGTTGTGGACGAGGTCCACGCCGTCGAGTTCGCCGCCGTGGGAGATGTCCCAGGCGAGTCGCGCGTTCCAGCGGGCGGCGAGGGAAGCGCTGCCCCCGTCGGCCTCCCTGCCACCGTCGGCCTGCTCGGCGCGGGGGATGATGCGGACGGCGGGGCGCCCGTCGGCCCGCATGGAGACCGCGATGTGGGAGGCGAACGCGTCCACGGCGGCGATGCGCTCCCCGCTGGCGGCGTCGAGGACGTCCGCCCAGCAGCCCGGGGTGTCGGTGGGGTTGTTGCGGGGACCGACGGAGTCTGCCGCGCATGCGGCCACGGAGAATCCGCTGGTGGTGGCGTTGTGGACGATGAGCAGGTGGTCGCCGGCCCACTCCACGGAGTATTCGAGGCCGGGGGTGCGGCCTCCGACGGTGACCGGCTCGGCGTCGGGGTCGTCCAGCGGCATGATCCAGCATTCGCTGGTGGTGCGGGAGGCGGCTTCGGCGACGAGCATGGTGCCGTCGCGGGATTCGCTGAAGCCGATCATGAACTTCTCGTCCTCTTCTTCGAGGATGAGGCGGTCCTCCGACTGCGGGGCGCCGATCGTGTGCATGTGGATGCGGTACTGCCGCCACGCGTCGTTGTTGGTGGCGTAGATGATGCGGGAGCCGTCGGTGGAGAAGGCGAGGCCGTAGGCGATGTCGGTGACGCCGTCGTCGATGATGTCGCCGGTGGTGAGGTCCTTGATGATCAGCCGGTACACCTCACCGCCGGTGGTGTCGACGGCGTAGGCGAGGCGGTTGGATGCGTCGTTGACGGTCATGCCGCCCAGGGAGAAGAACTCTTCGCCTTCGGCGAGGGCCTGTGCGTCGAGGATGATCTCCTCGCCGTCGAGGAGGGCGTCGCTGGTGTCGTCGATGACGGGCGGGGCGTCGGCGTAGTCACCGGTGGCGCGGATGCGGGAGTAGCGGGGGTAGTCGTCGCCTTCGCGGGTGCGGGTGAGGTACCAGAAGTCGCCGTCGCGGAAGGGGACGGAGGTGTCGGTCTCCTGCGTATGGGAGCGGATCTCCTCCGTGATGGCGCCGCGCAGGTCCTTCAGCGGCGCCATTACGGTGTCGCTGTAGGCGTTCTCCGCCGTGAGGTGCTCGATCACCTCGGGGTTCTCCTTGTCGCGCAGCCAGTCGAAGTCGTCGACGACGTCGTCGCCGTGGTGGCTGCGGATGATGGGACGCTTGTGGGGGATCGGCGGGATGGTGCGCTCGGCCGACGGGTTCTGCGGTGTCTCGGTTCCAGTCATACGGGGAAGCCTATCCGCGCGGACGCGGTGCGTGACCTCGAACGCATGAACTGGAATCGACTTGGCGGCGACTGCAGGCTCCGGTAACGTGTACGGACGGTAGCGTGTCCGAGCGGCCGAAGGTGCGACACTCGAAATGTCGTGTGCGGCAACCCCGCACCGGGGGTTCAAATCCCCCCGCTACCGCCGAAGATTCGGCTCCGCAGCATCGCCCAAGGGCATGCAGGAGATCGACGCAGAAGGACCCCGGTTCGGCCGGGGTCCTTCTGTCGTTTCCGGGGTCGGGCGCAGAACCGGATGGCTGCAGCGGTCAGAGTGACGACCGGGGTACCGGGTGACCGCCGCGGCACTGGCGGGGCAGTGGATCGCCCCCTCTCCGGGGCGCTTACGGACGTGCCGCCGTGCGCTTGCCGACGATTGATGGCTCTGTTCGGGACGTCAAGCGCCGGATCTCCCACATCCGCAGAAGGATCGATGCCCCCGGCTTGGGACGGACGGTGCTCCCCTCGTAGCCGCGCCGCTCGATGCCCCATTCCTGCCTGAACTGCTCGATGACCCCTCCCGTACCCGCACCCGTAGGTGCTGCAATCCTGCCTGCACCGATAGGTGCTGCCGGTGACCAAGCAGAGTGGTAGCGGAGTGCAAGCAGGGAGGTGGAGGAGGAAGGACCACCGAACTGTTGGGGGTCGGTGCTGCAGTGGCGGGAGGCTCTCGGGAAGGTCTCAGGGAGTGATCAGAACCCCAGGACAGAGCGGTTTTATGACACGGACCACGAAACACCCGGTTGGGCTTGCGCGCCTCGGTTCGGGGGCCGTAATGTTTTATCTCGTTGCCCCGCAGGGCGGTGAACGGGAGATGAACTTCTTCCGGGTGCTGCTCAGGGAGATAACTGAAGAGGTGGACCGGGACGGTCGTTCGGTGTGGCTGAGGTCACGGAGCCGGAATTTGACAGGGTCTGGTCAGCTGAGTAGGTTAGAGGGGTTGCTCCGGAGCGGACCGCCGATTGTGATCGGGGGCGAGGTTCGGGTGCGCAAGTTGTTTGATATCTCAATAGTGTGTCTGTTTATTGATGCCAAAGTTTTTTTGGCAGAGGATCAATTTTTTAGTTGATTTCTTCGGACAATTGAACGCAGATTTTTATCAGCGTCGGTTGTTTGTTTTCTGCCGGGTTTCAAATTTTTTTATGGAGAGTTTGATCCTGGCTCAGGACGAACGCTGGCGGCGTGCTTAACACATGCAAGTCGAACGATGAAGG